>NZ_JBEXTX010000005.1:0-163750 GCF_040614175.1 Amycolatopsis sp. NPDC006131 | reverse complement strand
ATGGCGCGTTACGGTGGACCATCGAGGACCTCCTGGTAATCGGCGTTGATCTCGCAATCCACACCGAACCCGGAGGTCCTCACCCATATCAAGATCATCCTCAGCGTGTCAGCCCATCACCAACGTCCCCGAACAGCACACCTAGGGCTTTCCCGGTTCTCAGCTTCGCGGGGGTTGAATGGGGCACGACCTCCGCGAGGCAAGAACCCGTCATCGAGCGTGGCGTCTTCGCCCGGACGAAAGCGACGCACTGCCCAGGGACTACGAGTCCATCCAGGCGATGACCCTGGGCCAGGAAGCGTTTCCCACCGCGTTCACCCCGTCGATGCTCGTCGTGTTCTACCGCGGCGACAACGCTCCGCTCACCGCGGCGGACACCCAGAAGACCGGCGAAGTGCTGGCCGGCCTGACCGCGAAACGCCTGCCGGACGTCGAGCTGATCTCGCCGCCGACGCCGGCGCCCAACAATGTCGTGTAGATCTCCGCGGTGAAGATGCCGCAGCTGTCGTCCGGCAACGCCGAGCAGCTGACCGCGTCGGCCAAGCAGTTCCGCACCGAGCTGCAGGCGTTGCTCGGCGGCGGCGACCTGAAGGCCGCCACCACCGGCACCGTCGCGCAGCAGCTCGACGTGCAGGAGGCGTCGGGCAGCGCGGACGCCGTGGTCGGCATCGCGACCGTGCTGCTGATCCTCGTGCTGCTGCTGGTGATCTTCCGCAGCCCGGTGATCGCGTTGCTGCCGATCGTGCTGATCGGCATCGTGTCGCAGATCGCGAACGGCCTCATCTCCTGGGTGGTGAAGCTGTTCGGGATTGCAGACCGACGCGTCGATCTCGTCGATCCTGATCGTGGTGCTGTTCGGCGTCGGCACCGACTACATCCTGTTCCTGATGTTCCGGTTCCGCGAACGGCTGCGCGCCGGGGACGAACCGAAACAGGCGATGGTCACCGCGGTGAGCCGCGTCGGCGAGGCGATCACATCCGCGGCGGCCGTCGTGATCATCGCGTTCCTGTCGATGGCCCTGTCGTTGTTCGGGTTCTTCCGCTCGATGGGCCCGTCGCTGGCGATCGCGGTCGCGGTGACGCTGCTGGCCGGGCTGACCCTGGTGCCCGCCGTGGTGTCCCTGCTGGGCGCCAAGGTGTTCTGGCCGTCGAAGTCGTGGCGCGCCGAGCCGAAGGGCGCGCGGTTCGCCGCGATCGGCCGGGGTCTCGGGCGCAAGCCGGCGATCTTCGCGGCCGTGTCCGGCGTGGTGATGGCCGCGCTGGCCGCCGGGCTGGTCAACTTCAACCCGACCTACGACCTGGCGTCCGGGTCGATGCCGCACACCGCCGAATCGCAGGTCGGGCTGCGGCAGCTGGAGCGCGGCCTGCCGCCGGGCACGACCTCGCCGACGAACGTCTACCTGCACAGCGACAGCGGGGCGCTGGACGTCCCGGCGCTGCCGTCGTTCGGCGAGCGGCTGCGGGCCGTGCCGGGTGTCGGGCAGGTCGGGCAGCCGCAGGTCAGCGCCGACGGCGCGACGGCCAACTTCGCGGTCACCCTGACCGACGACCCGAGTTCGGACGCCGCGATCGACACGGTGTCGGGCCCGCTCCGGACCGCCGCGCACGACGGCGCCCCGCCGGGCGCGCTGGTCGGCGGCGAGACGGCGGTGTACGTCGACATCCAGGACACGATGAACCGCGACTACCGGGTGGTGTTCCCGGTGGCGGCGGTGCTGATCATGCTGGTGCTGGCGTTGCTGCTGCGCAACGTGGTGTCGCCGTGGTACGTGATGGCGTCCGTTGGCCTCGGCTTCGCGGCGACGCTGGGCGCGACGACGCTGCTGTTCCAGAACGCGATCGGCGAAACCGGGTTGATCTTCATGATCCCGCTGATCATCTACATGTTCGTGGTCGCGCTGGGGACGGACTACAACATCCTGATGATGGCCCGGCTGCGGGAAGAGGCGAAGAACGGTCATTCCCCGCGTGAGGCGGCGGCGCTCGCGGTGCGTCACACGGGCCCGACCATCGCCGCGGCGGGCGTCATCCTGGCGGGTTCGCTGGGCGCGCTGATGCTGGCCGGCAACGCGCTGCTGGCCGAGATGGGGTTCGCGTTGTCGTTCGGGATCCTCGTCGCGGCGTTCGTCATGGCGATGTTCTTCGTGCCCAGCCTCACGGCGCTCATCGGCCGCGCCGCGTGGTGGCCGGGCCACGGCGACCGCGCGAAGCCGGAACCCGAGCCGGAGCGCGTGCGGCAGGGCTGAGGGCGCCACCCCGGGGTGGCCCCCACCACCTCGGGGCGGATCGTCCCAGCGCACCCCATATCCTGGGGTGGTGAACTGGACCGTGGACGTGCCCGTCGACACCCTTCCCGAGCTGCCGCCCCTGCCGCCGGAACTGCGTGCCCGGCTGGACGACGCCCTGTCCCGCCCCGCCGCCCAGCAGCCGGAGTGGCCCGACGCGGACGCGGTCGGCCGGGTCCGCCACCTGCTCGAGGCCGTGCCGCCCATCACCGTGCCCGCCGAGATCGACCGGCTCCAGGACCGCCTCGCCATGGTCGCCCGCGGCGAGGCCTTCCTGCTCCAGGGCGGCGACTGCGCCGAGACGTTCGAGTCCAACACCGAGCCGCACATCCGCGCCAACCTGCGCACGCTCCTGCAGATGGCCGTCGTCCTCACCTACGGCGCCAGCCTGCCCGTCGTGAAGGTCGGGCGCATCGCGGGCCAGTACGCCAAGCCGCGCTCCAACAGCACCGACGCGCTCGGCCTGCCCGTCTACCGCGGCGACATCGTCAACTCGCTCGTCGCCAAGCCCGAGCTGCGCGTCCCCGACCCGGGCCGCATGATCCGCGCCTACGCCAACTCCGGCGCGGCGATGAACCTGGTCCGAGCCCTCACCGGCGCCGGCATGGCCGACCTCGCCCAGGTGCACGACTGGAACAAGGACTTCGTCCGCACCTCGCCCGCGGGCGAGCGCTACGAGGCGCTGGCCGGCGAAATCGACCGCGGCCTGCGGTTCATGTCCGCCTGCGGCGTCAGCGACACCTCGCTGCACTCCACCGAGATCTTCGCCAGCCACGAGGCCCTGCTGCTCGACTACGAGCGCGCCATGCTGCGGATGGACAACGCCAACGCGGCCAACCCGAAGCTGTACAACCTCTCGTCCCACTTCCTGTGGATCGGCGAGCGCACCCGCCAGCTCGACGGCGCCCACATCGCCCTCGCCGAACTGCTGGCCAACCCCATCGGCGTCAAGATCGGCCCGACCACCACGCCCGAGCAGGCCGTGGAGTACGTCGAGCGCCTCGACCCGCGCAACCAGCCCGGCCGCGTCACCCTCATCTCCCGCATGGGCAACGGCAAGGTCCGCGACGTCCTGCCCGCCATCGTGGAGAAGGTCGAGGCCACCGGCCACAAGGTGATCTGGCAGTGCGACCCGATGCACGGCAACACGCACGAGTCGTCCAGCGGCTACAAGACCCGCCACTTCGACCGCATCATCGACGAGGTCCAGGGCTTCTTCGAGGTGCACCACAAGCTCGGCAGCTACCCCGGCGGCATCCACATCGAGCTCACCGGCGAGGACGTCACCGAGTGCCTCGGCGGGGCGCAGGAGATCTCCGACTCCGATCTGGCCGGGCGGTACGAGACCGCTTGTGATCCGCGGCTGAACACGCAGCAGTCGCTGGAGTTGGCGTTCCTGGTGGCGGAGATGCTGCGGGGTTGATTTCCGGCCCTCCCGAACCCGATCTTTCAGTGTTCGGTTGCCGAGGATCGGGTTGCGGGAGGGGGTTGGCTCGGGGGGTTGGTGCGTGTCGTTGCCGGGTGGCGGTTGTGAGCCGCGTTTATCAGCTCGCGAAGTAGTCTTCGGCGGCTTCCCGGGGGCGCTGTAGCGGCGCCGGCAGCTCGAAGGCCGCCACCGTGCGCCACGGGCCGTGTTCGTCCTCGCCCGCCACCAGGTGCACGCGGTCGATCCACGCCCGCACCGGGAGCGCCGCGGCCAGTTCTGCCGCCGCGCGTCGCCGGGTGTGGGCGTCGCCCGTTCGGTGGTCCACCACGGTCAGGTGGGGGACCGTGTCCGGGTGCTCGCCGCCGTAGGGTGGGTGCGCCGGGAAGCGTTCGCACACCGCCTGCGTCAGCGCCCGGAAGTGCTCGTCCGGCTCCGGCGCCAGCCACACCACCTCCGAGCCGAACCACCCCACCTGCGAAAACTCGCACTCGAACGCCTCGATGCCGACCAGCGCGGCCTCCAGATCGGCCACCGTCCCGGCGTCGATGTCCCGCGGCGCCACGAACGGGTACAGCACGGTCACGTGCGCCGGCACGGTCCGCCGGTGCCGGGTGACCAGGTGGTCCGTCTCGGGGACGGGGACGACGATGGCACTCTTCGTGGCACGGCGAAGCCACTGCGCGTCGGGGACCGGCATGGCTTCATCATGACTGAAGCCGCGCCGGATGTTTAGATCGACCGCTCGTACAGAGCAGCGGCGGACTTCAGCACGGCGTCCCGCAGCGAACCGGTGTCGGACACCGCGTCGCCGTTCATCTGCAGTCCGATGTGGACGTGGTCGGCGTACGTGGCCGCCGCGATGCCCACCGCGTGCCGCGGCGCCAGCGGCACGAACGGGTAGATCTCGCACAACCGCGCGCCGTCCAGGGTCAGGTCCAGCTTCGGCAACGGCACGTTCGTGATCACCGTGTCGAACAGCGCCCCCGCGGCCTTCCCGGCCACCTTCGTCGCCAGCCGGTGCAGCCCCGGCGGCAACCGGTCGGCCAGCACCGGCAGCGCACCCGCCCCGCGCTGCGGCCCCGCCGCCTTGTTCCGGTTCATCGACCAGCGGATCTCCCGCAACCGCCGCACCGGATCGTCCAGGTGCACCGGCAGATCGCACAGGTAACCGGACAGCTGATTGGCGCCCCAGCCGCCCTCACGCGCCCGCATGCTCACCGGGATCAGCGCCCGCAGCGTGCGGGCGTCCGGCCGCTGACCGCGGTTGATCATCCACTCCCGCAGCGCGCCGGCCAGGACGGCCAGCACGACGTCGTTGGGCGTGCCGCCGTGCGTGCCGCGGATGGTGCGGATGTCGGCGAGCGGCAACCGGACGAACCCGAGCCGCCTGCTGGCCGAATCCGGCGCCCCCAACGGGGAGAACGGGTACGGCCGCGCGGCACGCAGCACCGCCGACGCGATCGCCGCGTTCTCCCCGGCCTGGCTGAACGCCTCCGCGACCCCGTCCCGCAGCGCCTCCAGCGGCGAACGCGGATCGGCCGGCCGGTCGGCCGCGTCGATGAGCATGCGCGTGATCGGCAGCTCGTCCAGCAGCCCGGCGGCCACCGCGAACGCGCCAGCGCCGTCGGTGAACGCGTGGTGCAGCTTGAGCAGCAGCGCGAACCGGCCGTCCGCCAGGCCGGTCACCACGTGCAGGTCCCACAGCGGCCGGTCCATCGGCAGCGGCTGCTCCATCCACTCGGCCGCGTGCGTGGCGAGCGGGTCGTCGGCGTAGAACCCGGCGAGCCGGTGCACGTGGATGTGCCGGCGCGGATCGAATTGCGGGTCCTCCACCCAGGTCGCTCCGCCTGGCGGGAACAACGACGAACGGAACCGCTGGCGCAGGCGCGGGATCCGTCTCGCGCGCCGGGCGAGCAGATCGGCCAGCCGGTGCGGATCAACGGAGTCATCCGGTTGGAAGATCACCGCCGCCCCCATGTGCATGGGGGTGGATTCCCCTTCCAGGCAAAGGAAAGCCACGTCCAGCCCACTGAGCTGACGGCCAGCCATAGACGACCCCTCTACGGTCGGTGACACGGGATTGCCTGCTACTTGAGCAAACGGACGTGACGAAACGGTAGTCCATTTGTTTCCGCAGCGCTAACGGCTCCCGATTCTCACTCGAATGGGGTATCGGTCCTTTGTGGACGTGAAAATCGCGCGGATCTCCTTGTCGATCAAGGAAATACTTGCAATTTCACCTTCTTGCCGCGTTCGACCTGCTCGCCGGGCTCGGGATCCTGCCCGACGACGATGGAGAAGTTCCGCGTGCGGCCCTGCACGTCGGCCTGCAGCCCGGCGTCGGTGAGCAGCTGGATCGCGTCCTGCACCGGCCGTCCGAGCACGGACGGGACCTGGACCGCGGTGGAGGTGAACACGCCGACCCGCTTGTCGCCATGGCCGTCGATGGTGGTCCCTGCTGCCGGCGTGGTGCGGGTGACGCTGCCGCTCGGCACGTTCTCGGAGAACTCGGTGCCGGCATCGTAGGGCTCGAATCCGGCCTCCCTCAACCGCTGGAAGGCCTCATTCCGGCTCAACCCGACGACGCTGGGCACCGGTGACGGCGGCGGGCCCTGTGACAGGCCGATCCGCACCGGCGAGCCGATGGTGAGCTGCGTGCCGGGCTTCGGGTCGACCACGAGCACCTTCCCGGCAGGCACCGTGCTGCTGTAGGTGTCGATGCTCTCGTCCCGCCGCGGCGTGAGCCCGGCCGCCTTGACGGCCGCCTCCGCCTGCGCCAGCTCGGTGCCCGGGCTGATGTCGGGCACCGTCGGGCGGCCCGAGGACAGCACCAGGGTGACCGAGCTGCTCTTCTGCACCGACGTCCCGGCCTGCGGATCGCTGCCGATCGCCTTGCCGGCCGCGACGGTGTCGCTGAACTGGCGGGTCACGGTCACCGACAGGCCGGCGTCGTGCAGCGTCTTCTCCGCCGTGGCCTGGTCCAGGCCGGCCACCGGCGGGATCGAGATCGAGTCCGCGGCGTCCTCGCCGACGCTGAACCACCACACGCCGGTGCCGACCAGGGCCACCACGAGCGTGGCGATGACGGCCCACAGCACCACCGGGCGGCGCTGCACGAACGTCTTCAGGTCCTCCCGCGGCGGCGCGGGCGGGGGCGGCGGCACGGGCGCGGCCTGCGGGCGGACCATCGCGCGGGTGCCCCGCGGGCCCGCGATCGGGTCCGTGGTCGCGACCGGCGCGAACGCGGGCACGGTCTTCTCCGGGTCCACGGGCGGGGCGGGCGCGGCGGGCACCTCCTTCGGCGGCAGCACCGGGATCGGCGCGGGCGCGATGCCCAGCGCCGCCCGCACGCGGCGCAGCTCCTGCAGGAACGCGGCGGCGTCCGCGGGCCGCGCTTCCGGGTCGCGCCGCGTGGCGCGCAGCACCAGGTCGTCCAGCACCGCGGGCAGGCCGGGCTCGACCGTGCTGGGCGCCGGGACGTCGTCGTTCACGTGCCGGTAGGCGACCGAGATGGCGGTGTCGCCGGTGTAGGGCACCTGGCCGGTGAGCATCTCGTAGAGCACGATGCCGGCCGAGTAGACGTCGCCGCGCTCGCCCGCCATGCCGGTGGTGACCTGCTCGGGCGCCAGGTAGGACACGGTGCCCAGGATGATGCTCGAACTGGTCGTGCCCGCGCTCGCGACGGCACGCACGAGGCCGAAGTCGGCGACTTTCACCACCCCGGTCGGCGGGTGGCCGGTGGCGCCGATCAGCACGTTCTCCGGCTTCACGTCGCGGTGCACCAGGCCGGCCTGGTGCGCGGCCGACAACGCGGCGAGCATCTGCTCGGCCACGCTCAGCGCCAGCGGCACGTCGAGCTTGCCCCGCTGCTCCAGCAGGTCGCGCAGCGTGCCGCCGTCGACCAGCTCCATCACGAGGAACACGTGCGAGCGGTCGCCTGCCACGTCGACGCCCTGGTCGTGCACCGTGACCACGTTCGGGTGGTGCAGCTTCGCGGCCAGCCGCGCCTCGCGCTCGAAGCGCTCGACGAACGACCGGTCGTCGGCGAAGCGCGGGTCCATGACCTTGATGGCGACCGGACGGTCCAGCCTCGTGTCCGACCCCCGGTAGACGGCCGACATGCCGCCCCGCGCGAGGAGGCCGTCGACCCGGTAACGCCGCTCCAGTAGCGTCCCGGCCAGGCTGGTTTCCGTGCTCGTCACGCGCCCGATCGTACGGACTTTGCCGGAGTCCGTGGAGCCGCCCCGGGACTGCCGTGGTGGAGCTTTCGTTACGCCGTTCGCGCGACATTGCGGACAACCAGGCCTGATGTGGCACCCTGTCTTGCGTGAGTGCGATCCCAGTCGCTGATGACATCCTCGACGCCGACGTGGCCGTGCTGTCGCTGGCGCAAGTGGCGGAGCAGATCGGCCTTTCGGTGAACAAGGTCCGGCAACTGCTGCGGGACGGTCAGCTGCTCGCCGTGCGGCGCGACGGCGACCTGATGGTCCCGGCGGACTTCTTCGTCGGCGGTCAGCCGGTGAAGGGGCTGACCGGACTGCTGACGGTGCTCGCCGACGCCGGGTTCAGCCGCACGGAGATGCTGCGCTGGCTCTACGAGGCGGACGAAACGCTGCCCGGCAGCACCCCGATCAACGCCCTGCGCACCAACCACGGCACGGAGGTGAAGCGCCGCGCCCAGGCCATGGCGTTCTAGCGAAGAGGCGGGTGCGGAGTCGCACCCGCCTACGCCCGGCAGGTGTCAGCCGTTCTGCGCGTCGCGCCAGGAGATCCACTTCTTCAGCAGGCCCAGGTCGTAGTCGGGGCCGCCGACGCCGACGGTGAACAGGCTCACGCCCAGCCCCCGCAGCTTCGGGCCCAGCTCGTCCGGCTCGCCCTGCACGCCGGTGGAGATCTCGATCTCGCCTGCGTCGCGGCCGACGTCCGCGCAGTGCTGCTTCAGGATCCCGACCTTGCGCTCGACGGTCTCCGGGTCGCCGAAGCCGTGCCAGATGTCGGCGTGCTTAGCGACCAGCTTCAGCGTCTTCTTCTCGCCGCCGCCGCCGATCAGCACCGGGATCTTGCGGGTGGGCGCCGGGTTGAGCTTGCCCAGCCGCGACTCGATGCGCGGCAGCGCCTCGGCCAGGTCGTCCAGGCGGCCGCCCGCGGTGCCGAACTCGTAGCCGTACTCGTCGTAGTCCTTCTCGAACCAGCCGGAGCCGATGCCGAGGATCAGGCGGCCGTCGCTGATGTGGTCGACCGTGCGCGCCATGTCGGCGAGCAGCTCGGGGTTGCGGTAGCTGTTGCAGGTGACCAGCGCGCCGATCTCGACCCGCGACGTCGACTCCGCCCAGGCGCCGAGCATGGTCCAGCACTCGAAGTGCTTGCCGTCGGGGTCGCCGTAGAGCGGGTAGAAGTGGTCCCAGTTGAAGATGATGTCGACGCCGAGGTCTTCGGCGGCGGAGGCGGTTTCGCGGATGGTCCGGTAGTCGGCGTGCTGCGGCTGGAGCTGCAGCCCGATCCGGATCGGCCTGGTGGTGTCGGTCATACCGCCAGCCTAGCCACACTCAGGACACCCGCGCAGGGCGACGGAAGTGCTTGCCCCGCATGGACTTCCACCTGGATCGCACTCCAGGTGGAAGTCCACTGTGTACGACTCAGAAGGTGCGCTGGGTGGCGAGCTCGGCCAGCTCGGCGAGCCGGGTCGCCGCGGGTTCGGCCAGGCGGGCGCGCTCCAGCGCGGCCAGCGCGGTGCCGGTGAGCGCGGTGATCCGCTGCTCGACCGCGTCCACGGCGCCGACCTCGGTCAGCGTCCGGCGCACCGTGTCCACCTCGTCGTCGGCGAGGTCGGCGCCGATCGCGTCGGCGATGAGCTTGTGCTGCTCCGGGTCCTCGGCCAGCTGCAGGCCCAGCGCGACCAGCAGCGTGCGCTTGCCCTCGCGCAGGTCGTCGCCCGCCGGCTTGCCGGTGACCGACGGGTCGCCGAACACGCCGAGCAGGTCGTCCCGCAGCTGGAACGCCACGCCGAGGTCGTCGCCGAACTCGCGCAGCGTCGCGATGCGCTGCTCGTCCGCGCCGGCCAGCGCGGCGCCCAGGTGCAGCGGGCGCTGCACGGTGTAGGCGGCGGTCTTGAGGCGCGACACCCGCAGCGCGGCCTCCGGCGAGGTGTCGCCGGTGGCCTGCGTGCGCACGTCCAGGTACTGGCCGGCGAGCACCTCGGTGCGCATCGCGCGCCACGCCGGGCGCGCGGCGTCGAGTGTCGCGGCGGGCAGCGGGGCGCTGTTGAACATGTCGTCCGCCCAGGCCAGCGCCAGGTCGCCGATCAGCACGGACGCGGCCAGGCCGAACGTCTCGGGGGCGCCGAGCCAGCCGTTCGCCCGGTGCTCGCGGGCGTAGGAGACGTGCACGGTGGGGCGGCCGCGGCGCGAGTCGGAGGAGTCGATGAGGTCGTCGTGGATCAACGCGCACGCCTGCACCAGTTCGAGGCTGGCGACGGCCTGCAGCACGCCCTCGGCGTCGGGGCCGTCCGGGTCGCCGCCCGCGCCGCGCCAGGCCCACCACGCGAACGTCGGCCGCAGCCGCTTGCCGCCGCCGAGCACGAAGCCGGTGAGCGTGTCGACGCCGGAGCCGAACACGGGCTGGGCGGCCCGGACGGCCGCGCCCGCCTCGGTGAGGAACGCGGCCAGGTGGCGTTCCAGGTGCTGGGGCAGGTCGGCGTCGAAGTCCATGCGCCTATCGTCGACGACATGCGCCGGGCGCGCTTGGCGGGGTGGCCGCGATGTGATCGGCGCCCGTAGGCTCGGCTCGTGGCGACCTTGGTGACGTTTCACGCCCATCCCGACGACGAGTGCATCGCCTGCGGCGGGATCATGCGCAAGGCCTTCGAGGAGGGGCACCGGGTGGTGCTCGTCGTCGCGACCCGCGGCGAGCACGGCGAGGTGCCGCCCGGCTTCCTCGGCGATGACGAGCCGCTGTGGCAGCGCCGGGTCGAGGAGACCAGGGCGGCGGCCGAGATCCTCGGCGCGAAACGGCTGGAGTTCCTCGGCTACACCGACTCCGGGATGATGGGCACGCCGGAGAACGACCTGCCCGGCTCGTTCTGGCGGGCGCCGGTGGAGGAGGCGGCGGCGAAGCTCGCGGCGATCCTGCGCGAGGAGCAGGCGGACGTGCTGACCGTCTACGACGACCACGGCACCTACGGCCACCCGGACCACATCCAGGTGCACCGCGTCGGGATGCGCGCGGCCGAGCTGGCCGGCACGCCGCGGGTGTACCAGAGCACGGTCAACACCGACCACATGCGGGCCGGGCTGGCGGAGTACGCCGCACGGGCCGCCGAGTCCGGCATCACGATCCCCGGTGTCGACGGCCTCGGCGAGCTGGGCAAGCCGGCCGCGGAGATCACCGCCGCGGTGGACGTGCGGCCGTGGCTGGAGGCCAAGCGCGCGGCGATGCGCGCGCACGCCAGCCAGATCAGCGAGCAGTCCCTGTTCCTGGCGATGCCCGACGACGCGTTCACCCACGCCTTCGGCACCGAGTGGTTCATCCGCGCGGGCCAGGGGCCGGGCATCACCGAGACCGACCTGATGGCGGGGCTCTAGACGAGTAATGCGGAAGTCTGGGTGGTGTCTGGAGACGGACGAAGGGTGTTCAAGATCCGTTTGTGATCGACGAGCGGCAGGTACTCATGGCGATCTGCGACCACGAACCCCACCTGCTTACCGAACGCCCCGGACTGCTGATCATCGCCGACAAGGGCTACGTCTCCCGCGAACTCGACCACTACCTCACCCAGCGCGGCGTCCGGCTGATCCGGTCGTCCTACCGCAACCGCAAGCCCCATCCCGGTGAGCCGCTGCTCAAGTCCATCCGCCAGCTCATCGAATCGGTCAACGACACCCTCACAGGCCAACTGAACCTGGAACAGCACGGCGGACGCACCATCGAAGGCGTCGGCATCCGCATCGCCCAACGACTCCTGGCCCTCACCGCCGCCATCTGGCACCACCGCGCCACCGGCCAACCCGTCACCCGATCCCTGACCGCCTACGACCACTGACCGAGTTACGCATTACTCGTCTAGGCGTCGATGAGACCGATCCGCACCGTGCCGTCGGGGTCCACGGCCCAGCCCGAGTTGTGCGCGATCTCCCAGATGAGGCCGATCGGGTCGCGGAAGTGGCCGTGGTAGCCGCCGAACGCGGCCCGCTGGCCGGGTTTCAGGATCTCCGCACCGGCCCGCTCCGCGGCCTCCAGGCAGCGGTCCACCGCGTCCGGGCCGGGCAGGTTGTGGGACAGGGTCAGCCCGGCCGGGCCGGTGACGTCGGTGGTGTTCAGGTCCTCGGCGAACTTCACGGCGTCGAACAGGCCGAGCGCGACCCCGTGGGCGACCTGGAAGAACAGGATCTCGCCGGGCACGTCCAGCAGGGGCTTCCAGCCGAGCCCGTCCACGTAGAACGCCCTCGCGGCGTCGAGGTCCCGGGTGGACACCGTGATGATCTGCAGGCTTTGTTCCATACTCGGAGCATGGCAGCCGAGCCCGGGGAGGGCTTGAACGAAACGGACACCTACCGCGAACGGGTGGGTTCCGGTGTCGTGCGCTGCTGGTGGGCGCAGCGGGTGCCGGGCGAGTTCGTGCAGCGGGTGGTGCCGGACGCGGCGGCGGACGTGATCGTCGCGTCGACCGGCGCGGCCTACCTGGTGGGGCCCACGCTGGCGCCCGCGCTGCACCTGCTGCCGCCCGGCGCGGAGCTGCGCGGGCTGCGGCTGCGCACCGAGGCGACCGCGGCGGTGCTGGGCCTGCCGGGCGACGAGGTGCGGGACGCGGTGGTGCCGTTGAGCGCGGTGCTGCCGGACGCGGCCGCCCGCACGGTTGCGGAATCGGTGTGGCGCGGTGTTTTCCCGTCGGAGCTGCGGCCCCGGCCGGGTGATTCGCGGGTGCGGCACGCGGTGAGCCGGATCTGGCGGGGCGCGCCGCTGGACGCGGTGGCGGACGAGGTTTCGCTGACGGGCCGCCAGTTGCGCCGGCTGTTCACCGAGCAGGTCGGCCTCGGGCCCAAGGCGCTGCAGCGGATCGTGCGGTTCCAGCGTTTCCTGCGCAGCGCGGACGCTGCGCGCCCGTCTTCGCTGGCCGACTCCGCGGTGGCCGCCGGGTACGCCGACCAGGCCCACCTGACGCGCGAGACGCGTGACCTGGCCGGGGTCACGCCCGCGGTGCTGGTCCGGGAACGACACGGCCTGGCGGCGCCGGACGCCGCGGGCGCGGTGGCCGTCTTCTAACGCGCCGGGAGGAGCCGCGGGTCGGTGGCGCCGTCCAGCCAGGCCCGCAGAACGTCGTTGAACAGGACGGGGTCCTCGACGTTCCAGACGTGGTGCATGCCGGGCGCGAGCCGGACCTGGGCCTGTGGCGCGATCCGCGCCAGCGTCGCCAAGGAGCGCCGCACCACCGGGTCTTCCTTCTCGCCCGCGACGGCCAGCAGCGGTCCCGTGTAGTGGCCGAGTTCCACCGGCACGCCGCCCGCGTACACGTCGGCGAACATCGCGGACGCGGTCTCGCGGCGCACCGACAACCCGTGCGCCACATAGCGTTCCCGGGCGTCGGCAGGCAGCCCGAAGCTCGTGGCCAGCGCCCGCCAGAACCACGGCGCCCGCCAGAACACCAGTTGCAGCCGGGCGATCAGGCGCACCGCGGCGCCGGGCCGCGCGAGCGGCGCCCCGGTCAGGAACGCCGAGCGGACGCGGCCGGGATGCCGGGCCAGCACCCGCACCGCCGTCACCGCGCCCAGCGAGAGCCCGACCAGGTCGAAGGGGCCGTCCACGCCGCACGCGCGCACCCGGTGCACCACGTCGTCGGCCACCGCGTCCAGCCCCGGCCAGTCCTCGTAGACCCGCTCGCCGAAACCGGGCAGATCCGGCGTGAGCACGGTCCGGTCGGTCAGGGCGGGCACCTGCGGCTCCCACATCCAGTTCGCCGCGTTGCCGCCGTGCAGCATCACCAGCGGCGGGTGCGCCGCGGCCGTCCGCGCGTGGTGCACTTCGGGGAAGCCGGTCACGCGAACTCCTCCTCGACCTCGTCCAGCCAGGCGAGTTCGGCGCGCAGGTGCGCGAGGCCGTTGTCCAGCGTGGCCAGGCGGAGCCGGGCGGCGCGGTCGGGCGCGGCGGCCTCGGACCGCATGCCCTCGAACCGCTCCAGCCGCGCCTGCACCTCTTCCCGGCGCCGGGCGAGCAGCGACCGGAGGCCGTCGTCGTCGAGGCCGTCGCCGAAGAACACGCGCGCCAGGAACGGATCCCGCTCGACGTGGCGCTCCGGCTCGCCGGCGAGCCATTCGGCGAGAGCCGCCCGGCCCGCCGCGGTGATGCGGTGCTCCTGCCGGTCCGGCGCCCGTTCCCCGGGCACCTTCTCGACCTCGGCGTGGCCGTCGGCGACGAGCCGGGCCAGCGTCCGGTAGATCTGCGCCCGGTCGGCCGACCAGAAGTGCCCGACGGTCGAGTCGAAGTGGCGTTTGAGGTCGTAACCGGTCATGGGCGCGATGGCGAGCAGGCCCAGGATGATGCGGGAGAGAACCACTCGCCTAGTAGACAACTCACCTATTCGACTTGTCAACTAGGGCGTGTCTGGCGGTCGTTCTCCGACGCCCGGGCGATGGTGGAGGGAATCATTTACCGCTACCGGTCGGCCGGAGACTCGCCGATGTTCGAACCGCTCATGGCCCGCACCGCAAACGCCGCGGTTCTCGCGGCTGACGCCCACCCACCTTCAGCGCCCACGACTACCGCGGCCGCAACGTCATCGAACGCTTCGACGAACTCGCCACCCGCTACCGCGCCGCCTAGGTGTGCTCGGAGATCAGCACCGCGCGGGTGCCCGGCTCCAGGGCCTGGAAGATGTGCTCCACGTCGCCCGGGTACGCGATGTAGTCGCCGGGGGCGAGTTCCACCGGCTCGTCGGTCAGGCCCACCAAGGCGCGGCCCGCGCTGAGCACCACATGCTCCACCACGCCGGGCATGTGCGGGTCCGAGCGGCGCGGCGGGCCCGGCTCGGCGGAGATGCGGAAGATGTCGCGGCGCGCGTTCGGCGGACAGGACGCCACGAGCGTCGCCACGTAGTCCGAGCGCTCCGAGTAGAACGTCGGCCCCTCGTCGGCGCGGATGACCTGCACCTGCGGCCGCACCGGTTCGACCAGTCGCGCGAAGGGCACGTCCAGCACCACGCTGAGCGCCCACAACGTTTCCACGCTCGGGTTGCCGCTACCGGATTCCAGCTGGGACAACGTCGACTTGGCGATACCCGCCCGCTTGGCGACCTCGCTGAGGGACAGCCCGGTGCGGGCGCGTTCCCGTCGCAGGGAAGCCGCGATGACGTCCAGTGGTGCGCCGCGCTCAGCCATGCGTGTTCGCTCCAGAAGTCCGGTTGTTCGCCTTGACGAACGCTTTGTCGGTGTTCAGTATGGAAGGTGATGCGTACGATATACCGAACACTCGACCGTCGCCTGCTGCGCGACGTCGCCCTGGTGGCGCTCGCCGACGGGGTCGTCGGCGTCTCCTACGGCGCCATCAGCACCGGGTCTGGCTTCGGCGCCTGGCTGCCGGTGGTGATGTCGTTGCTGGTGTTCGCCGGCGCGGCCCAGTTCCTGTTCGTCGGGCTGGTGGCCGCGGGCGGCAGCCCGTTCGCGGCGGCGGTCGCCGGGCTGCTGGTCAACAGCAGGCACCTGCCGTTCGGCATGGCGGTCAGCGACGTGCTCGGCCGCCGCGGGCGCATCCTGGGCAGCCACCTGATGACGGACGAAAACGTGGCGTTCGCGCTGGCGCAGGAGGACGCCGCGCGCCGTCGCACCGCCTACTGGGCCTGCGGGGTCGCCATCTTCGTGGCCTGGAACCTTGGCGTGGTCGCGGGCGCCTTCGCGGGCACGGTCATCGGCGACACCGACGCGTTCGGGCTGGACGCCGCTTTCCCGGCCGTGCTGCTCGCGCTGGTGCTGCCGTCGCTGAAGGACCGCGGCACCCGGCACGCGGCGCTGGCCGGCGCGGTGGTCGCGCTCGCGGCCACCCCGTTCCTGCCCGCGGGCCTGCCGGTGCTGCTCGCGCTGGCCGGGGTGCTGGTCCTGGTGGTGCGGCGATGACCCTGCTGATCGCGATCGCGGTGCTCGCCGCGGGCACTTTCGCGTTCCGGTTCGCCGGGCCGTTGCTGCAGTCGAGGATCCAGCTCTCGCCCAGGGTGCAGAACCTGATGGCGGTCTCGGCGACGGTCCTGCTGGTCGCCGTGGTGGCGACGAGCGCGCTCGCGGAGGGCCACGGTTTCGCCGGGTTCGCCCGCCCGATCGGGGTTGCCGTCGGCGGCGTGCTCGCCTGGCGGAAGGCGCCGTTCCTGGTGGTGGTCGTCGCCGCCGCGGCGGTCACCGCGCTGCTGCGGCTGGCCGGCGTGCCCTAGCCCTGCCAGGGGCGCACGGAACCCCAGCCCCACACCGGCATCGGCTCATCGACGGCGGGGCGCGCGCCGGGACGCGAGAAGAACACCGCCAGCCGCGTGCCCCACTCCAGGTAGGCGACGAACGCCGAGCGGAACTCCGGGTCCGACGGCAGGCCCACCTCGTCCGCGGTCTCCAGCAGGAGGTCGACCCAGCGGCGGCGCTGCGCTTCGGTGATCGCCTTGCCGAGGTGCTTCGACACCATGTGGCGGTGACCGCCGCGGCGCGTGCTGTAGTCCTTCGGACCGCCGAACACCTCGCCGACCCACTGCGCGACGTGCTGCGCGTGCTCGGCGTCCATGCCGGCGAACAGCGGCGCGAGCAGGTCGTCCGCGGGCACTTTCTGGTAGAAGGCGGTGAACAGCTTCTCGAACGCCTCGGCGCCGCCCGCCCACTCGTACAGGCTCGGCAGCGGACTGCCGATGTCGACGGGTTCGTAGTGGCGCATTTCCTCGATGGCGTCGACGAAACCGCGGACCTCGGCGAAGAAGGGCGGGAAGTGCGGGCCATTCCGGAAGCCGGTCAGGTGCGCGTCGGCGGAGGTCCAGGTCAGCCGGACGACGTAGCACTGCGGTTCGTCCACGCAGCGGGTCATCTCGAAGTCGTGGCACTCGGGAGCGGCGGCCAGGTGCGCGGACGCGCGCCGGTAGGCGTCCTCGAATTCCGCGCCCTGCCCGGCGGGAATCCGGTACCGGATGTATTCGGTGAGCATCGGTCAAGTCGAGCACCTGTGCGCTGGCCCGGCAAGTACGTACTTTGTGGTGCGTGGACACGACTCGCACGCGCTACCACTGCCCGGTCGAACTCGCCGTCGACGTCATCGGCGGCAAGTGGGCCGTGGTGGTGCTGGCGTACCTGAAGGAGCGCGACCACCGGTACGGCGAGCTGCGCAGGCGGATGCCGGGGATCAGCGAGAAGGTGCTGACTACGCGGTTGCGGGAACTGGAAGCGGCCGGGCTGGTGGAGAGGTCCGTGCACGACGGCGCGGTCCGTTCGGTCACCTACCGGCTGTCCGTGGAGGGCGCGGAGCTGGCCCCGGCGCTGCAGATCCTGCACGACTGGGGACAGCGCCGGGCCGAACGGGAGGGGGTGCGCATCGAACCGGCCGGGTAGCGGCGGTTCCGGTCAACCGTGCAGCCGGTTGGCCTCCGCGCGGATCGCTTCCGACAGCGCCGCCGTGGGGCCGCGTGGGGTGGTCGAGCGGGTGGTCAGCAGGAACTGCACCTCGCCCGGGTCGGGCAGTCCGTGGCCGGCCGGCAGCTCCACCAGCCCGGCCGGGATCAGGCTCCGCGCGAACACCACGACACCGAGACCGGCGAGCGCCGCGGCGCGGAGGCCGTTCAGGCTGCCGCTCGTGCAGACGATTCGCCACGGCTTTCCGTTGTCCTGCAACGACTCCAGCGCTCTGGCGCGGGTGATGCTCGGCGGCGGGTACGCGATCAGCGGCACCGGCGCGCCGGGCTCCAGCTCGAACCCCTCGCGCCCCACCCACACCAGCGGATCCGTCCACAACGGACTTCCGGCCTCGTCGCCCGCGCGGCGCTTGCCCAGCACCAGGTCCAGCTCGCCCGCGCGCAGCTTTTCGTAGAGCACACCGGACAGATCCACCGTCAGTTCGAGGTCGACCAGCGGGTGCAGCCGCCGGAACTCCCGCAGGATCTCCGGCAGCGGCCCGACCACGAAGTCCTCCGAGGCGCCGAACCGCACCCGCCCGCGCAACTCCGGCCCGGCGAAGTAGGCCAGCGCCCGCTCGATGTCCTCCAGGATCGTCCCGGCGAACCCGATCATCGCCTCACCGTCCGGCGTCAGCGACACCGAATGGGTGTCGCGCAGCAGGAGTTGCTGCGAGGTCGCCTCTTCGAGCTTGCGCACGTGCTGGCTCACCGTCGACTGCCGCAGCCCGAGCCGCTGCCCGGCGCGCGTGAAGCTGCGCGTCTCGGCCACCGTCAGGAACGTCCGCAGCCACACGGGATCGAGCACACCGGCCTCCATCGCGAATCGCGATAGCAGTTATGCCCTTCATCATACTTCACAATCGGCCCAGTCCGGCGGACCATCGGGAGCGTGAAAAGCCCCGCCGCGCTCCTCGCCAAGCTCCGCATCGACCCGTTCATCATCGGCATCCTCGCCGCGGTCGGAGTCGCCTGCCTGGTGCCGGCGCGCGGCCAGGGCGCGGAGATCGCCTCCTGGGTCACCTCGATCGGCGTCGGCGCGCTGTTCTTCCTCTACGGCGCGCGCCTGTCCACCGCCGAGGCCGTGGCCGGCTTCAAGCACTGGCGGCTGCACCTGGTGATCCTGGCCACGACGTTCGTGCTGTTCCCGCTGCTCGGCCTGACCACCAAGCTGCTCGTGCCGTCCGTGCTGACCCCCGCGCTGGCCGCCGGCGTGATCTTCCTGTGCACGCTGCCCTCGACGGTCAACTCCTCGATCGCGTTCACCTCGATCGCCAAGGGCAACGTGGCCGCCGCCATCTGCGCCGCGTCGTTCTCCAGCCTGCTGGGCATCGTCATCACCCCGCTGCTGGTCGGCCTGCTGCTGCACAGCACCGGCAACGGCTTCTCGCTCGACGCGGTCACCTCGATCGTGCTGCAGCTGCTCGTGCCGTTCGTCGCCGGGCAGATCGCGCGGCGCTGGATCGGCGGGTTCATCACGCGCCACAAGAAGGTCCTCGGCCGCGCCGACCGCACCGTCATCCTGATGGTCGTCTACGCGGCGTTCAGCGAGGGCGTCGTGGCCGGGATCTGGCACCAGCTGACGCCGCTCGCGCTCGGCGGGCTGGTGGTCGTCAACCTCGCGTTGTTCTACATCGTGTTCTGGACCCTCAAGCTGGTCACGCCGAAGCTGGGCTTCGGCCGCGCGGACCGCGTGGCGATCATCTTCGCCGGGTCGAAGAAGAGCCTCGCCAGCGGACTGCCGATGGCCGCGGTCCTGTTCCCCGCGCAGACGGTCGGCCTGATCGTGCTGCCGCTGATGCTGTTCCACCAGGCCCAGCTCATGATCTGCGCGGCGCTCGCCAGGCGGTGGGGCGCCAAGGCGGGCGCGGACCAACCCGCTGCGGCCGCGGTGCGTTAGCCCTTCCCAGGTGGCGGACCTCATTTCCCACCTTTCGGACACCGGTTACCATTGCCCGCATGACGTCGGTGATCGAGCGCCTGCGAGGGGAGTCCCCGGCGTTCTCCATTGAGTTCTTCCCGCCGCGCGACGCGGCCGACGAAGCCGTGCTGTGGCGGTCGATCCGCGAGCTGGAGCCGCTGGACCCCGCCTACATGTCGATCACCTACGGCGCGGGCGGGTCGAGCCGGGACGGCACCATCCGCAGCATCGCGCGGGTGGCGACCGAGACCACGCTGGTGCCGATGGCGCACCTGACCGCGGTGGACCACTCCGTCGCCGAGCTGCGCAACGTCATCGGCTGGTACGCCGCAGTCGGCGTGCGCAACATCCTCGCGCTGCGCGGCGACCCGCCGGGCGACCCGTACGGCGAGTGGGTGCCGCACCCGCAGGGCCTGAGCTACGCCGAGGAGCTGGTCGCGCTCGTCCGCTCGCTCGGCGACTTCTGCGTCGGCGTCTCCGCGTTCCCCTACGGCCACCCGCGCTCGCTCGACCTGGACACCGACACGAAGTACCTGGTGCGCAAGTTCCGCGCAGGCGCCGACTTCGGCATCGCCCAGCTGTTCTTCGAGGCCGAGGACTTCCTGCGGCTGCGCGACCGGGTCGCCGCCGCGGGCTGCGACGCGCTGGTCATCCCCGGCGTGATGCCGCTGACCACGCCGCGCACCCTGCACACCACGATCCGGCTGTCCGGCGCGCCCGCGCCGCAGCGGCTGCTGGACCGGCTCGAACCGCTGGCCGGCGACCCGAAGGCGTTCCGCGCCGAGGGCCTGGACGTGGTCACCGAGCTGTGCGAGCGGCTCATCGCCGAAGGCGTGCCGGACCTGCACTTCTACACCTTCAACCGGTCCAAGGCGACCCGCGAGGTGGTCCACCGGCTCGGCCTGGTGCCCGCTCGCGCGTAAACCCGGTTGCCGCGCCAGGTAGGTTGCATCCATGGGCGTGCACCAGATCTGTGACCAGTTCGTCGAGGACTTCGCCGCCGCGCACCCCGTCGCGGCGACCGAGATGGGCATCCCGGGCTACGACGACCAGCTCACCGACTACTCGCCGGAGGGCTACGCCGCCCGCGCCGCGCTGGAGCGGCGGGCGCTGGAGGCCGTCACCGCCGCCGAGCCCGCCGACGCGGGGGAGCGTGCGGCCAAGGCCGTGTTCACCGAGCGGATCGGGCTGGACCTGGAGATCCACGACGCCGGCCTGGACGTCGCGTCGCTGAACGTCATCGCGAGCCCGGTGCAGGACCTGCGCATGGTGTTCGACCTCATGCCCACCGACACGCCCGAGCAGTGGGCGACCATCGCCAAGCGCCTGGCGAAGGTCCCGGACGCGGTCGACGGCATCCGCGCGTCCCTGCTCGCCGCCGCCGAAGCCGGCAACGCGCCCGCGCTGCGCCAGGTCACCAAGGTCGCCGAGCAGGCCGAGACGTGGGCCGGGCTGTCCGGGGAGACCGGCTTCTTCCAGAACATGATCGCCGGCGCGCCCGACGGTGCGCCGCGCGCGGACCTCGACCGCGGTGCCCGCGCCGCCCAGGAGGCCTACGCCGAGCTCGCCGGGTTCCTGCGGGCCGAACTGGCGCCGAAGGCCCGCGCGAAGGACGCCGTCGGCGAGGACGCCTACCGGCTCTGGTCGCGGTACTTCATCGGCGCGAAGCTCGACCCGCGCGAGTCCTACGAGTGGGGCTGGGCCGAGTTCCTGCGGCTGGAAGCCGAGATGAAGGCCGTCGCCGAGCGCATCGCGCCGGGCGGCACGCTCGCCGACGCCGCCGCGGCGCTGGACGCGAACCCGCGCTACCAGGTGCGGGGCCGGGACGCGTTCCAGCGGTGGATGCAGGAACTGTCCGACACCGCGCTGGCCGACCTGCGCGGCAAGCACTTCGACATCCCGGACCCGCTGATGGCCCTGGACTGCCGCATCGCCCCGCCCGGCGGCGGCGCCGGCGCGTACTACACGGGCCCGAACGAGGACTTCACCCGTCCCGGCACCATGTGGTGGTCGCTGCCGCCGGGCCGCGACGAGTTCACCACCTGGCGCGAGGTCAGCACCGTCTACCACGAGGGCGTGCCGGGTCACCACCTGCAGATCGCCACCGCCGTGCACGAGCAGTCGCTCAACCGGTTCCAGCGGCTGCTGGCGTTCACGTCCGGGCACGGCGAGGGCTGGGCGCTCTACGCCGAGCGGCTGATGCAGGACCTCGGCTACCTCGCCGACGACGGCGACCTGCTCGGCATGCTGTCCGAGCAGCTGTTCCGCGCCGCGCGGGTGATCGTCGACTTCGGCATGCACCTGGAGCTGGAGATCCCGTCCGGCACCGGCTTCCACGAGGGCGAGCGGTGGACGCCCGACCTCGGCCTGGAGTTCATGCTGACCCGCACGATCACCGACGAGCCGCTGGTGCGCGACGAGATCAACCGCTACCTCGGCTGGCCCGGCCAGGCCCCGGCGTACAAGCTGGGGGAGCGCCTGTGGATCGAGGCGCGTGAGGACGCGCGCAAGCGCCAGGGCGACGCGTTCGACCTCAAGGACTTCCACACGAAGGCCCTCCGCCTGGGCGGCATGGGCCTCGACACCCTCCGCGAACAGCTCGCCGAACTCGACTAGGGGAGTTTCAACCATGGCTTGCGTGGCGGTGCGGGTAGCGGCCCCTCCCGCCAGCCCACCACCACCCTCAACGGACGCGCTCCGCGCGACTGGCTCGATTCCAGGCGGCCCCTGGCTGTGGGATCGCCTCCTCATGAATGCCGATTCACCACGTCGGCGCTGTCCTCGCCAGGAACCACCTCAGAACCCGCGGCGGTGCCGGCTGACGGCCCCACCGCAAGCGGCTCCGCCGCTTAGGAACAACGACTGAAGGATGTGCTGATGCACCGGGTCTTCCTCGTCACCCCGCCGCCCCCGGCCTAGCGGGGCGGTCGCTTCTCGCCGCACTTCTGCGGCGCCACAAGGCATCACGGGTTTCGTGATGTCGCATCGCCCCGCGTCCACGGCATTGTCCACATCAGACGCAGGAGCGAATTTCCCATGTCCGTTTCCGTCGAGGCGCCCGCGCGCGCCCGATCGTCGTTGACCCTGCTCGTCGCCGGGGTGCTGTGGGGCACCGGCGGCCTGTCCGGGTCGCTGCTCGCCACCCGCGGTGGTCTTTCCGCGATTTCCGTTGCCACGTACCGGTTGCTGCTCGGCGGCGCCGCGCTCGTGGTCTTCCTGTGGCTCTCCCGCGGCCTCCGCGGGATGGTCTGGACCAAGCCGGTGGTTCGCCGGATCGCGCTGGCCGGCGGGCTACTCGGCTCGTTCCAGGCGGCGTACTTCGCGGCGGTCACGCTGACCTCGGTCGGCACCGCGACGATGGTCACCATCGGCAGCGTGCCGGTCTTCGTCACCGCCGCCACGGCCGTCCGCGCCCGCCGCCTGCCCGGCCCGCTGACCCTGGTCTCGGTCGCGCTCGGGCTGGCCGGGCTCGCGCTGCTGTCCGCCACCCCCGGCCAGGGCGGCTGGCGGCTGCTCGGCGGCGTGGCGTTCGCACTGGCCGCCGGCGCCGGCTTCAGCGTGCTGACGCTGGCGCTGCGCCGTCCCGTCGAAGGCCTGGACTACCAGCGCACCACCGCGTTCGGGCTGCTCACCGGCGGGCTCCTGCTGCTGCCAGCCGGGCTGGTCCTCGGCATGGCGCTGCCGCTGCGGCTGGACGTCCTCGCGGTCGCGCTGTACTTCGGCGTCGTGCCGACCGGCCTGGGGTACGTGCTGTACTTCCGCGTCCTCGGCGCCGCGCGGCCCGTCGTGGCGGCGCTCGCGACCCTGCTGGAACCCCTCACCGCGGCGATCCTGTCCGCCGTCGTCCTGCACGAGGACCTCGGCGTCCAGGGCTGGTGCGGCGCCGCACTGCTCGGCGCCGGACTGCTGGTGGGCTACCTGCGGTCCTGAGGCTCCAGCGGCAGGGTGCGGCCGAGGATGGCGAACGGGCGTGGATCACCGGCGAAGTGGTAGTCGCGCAGCGCGTCGACGAAACCCAGGCGCCGGTACAGCTTCCACGCCCGGCTCGGCCCCTCCGGCGTGGACAGCAGGACGTGCCGGTTGGGCACGCCGTCGAGCAGGCGGCGCAGCAGGTCCTCGCCGATCCCGCGGGCCTGGCTCGCCGGGCGGACGTGGATCTCGGTCAGTTCGAAGTAGTCGGCCAGCCACTGCTGGGCTAGCTGCTCGCCGCCCGCGGAGGTCAGCCCGCGCCGCACCTGCTCGTGCCACCACTGGCCGGGCGCGCCCCGGTAGCCGTAGGCGATGCCGAGCATCGTGCCCTCGGCGTCGAACGCGGCGATGCAGCGCCAGCCCTCGCGCAGGGCGTGGGTGAGCCACATCGGGGCGCGCTGCTCGGCCGTGCCCGGCGGGTAGCGCATCGCCTCGACGTAGATGGCGAGCGCTTCCCGCAGCCGGGTGCGGAAGTCGTCGGCGGACAGCTGGGTGTAGTGCAGGGACGTGGTCATGACGCGACGTCCGCGGGCTGTCCGCCGGTGACGGCGACGAGGTCGGCGAAGGTGGTCGGGAAGACCGACTTGGCGTGCCCGGCCGCCGCCCACACCGTGTCGTAGGCCTGCAGCGCGGTGTCGACGAGAGTGAGCACCGGGGCCGGGTGCCCGACCGGGGCGACGCCGCCGATGGCCTGCCCGGTGTGCTCGCGCACGAACGCCGGGTCGGCCTTCTCCACCGACTCGGCGCCGACCAGCGCGGCGAGGGTGTCCGTGTTGGCCCGGTGGGCGCCCGAGGTCAGCGACAGCAGCGGGACGGTGCGGTCGGCGAACACCGCGCGGAAGACGAGGCTGTTGGCGATCGCGCCGGTCTCGACCCCGAGGGCCTCGGCGGCCTGCGCGGCCGTGCGCACCTCGGCCGGCAGGATGCGGATGCCGGCAGCGGCGTCGTGCTTGCCCGCCTCGGCGAGCGCGGCAGCGACCTTGGCCACCGCCGGATGGTCCAGGCTGCTCATACCGATATGAGATCACGGGCCGCGGCCGGTGGCGACGCGTATCCCCGCCCAGTCGTCCGGAGCGGCCCGGGAGTTCCCGGCCGTGGGACTTTTCACGCCCGCCCGTCGGGCGTGTTTTTCCTTGTCCGCCAACGATATCGTGAGCCGATCCGTGCGAAAGGTGGCCCCGCATGTTCTCCTCCCCGGCATGGCTCGGCTGGTCGCTGGCCGGCCTGTTCACGGTGCTCGCGGTCTTCTCCCTGATCCAGGTCCTCGCCCCGGCGGCCCGGTCGTGGGCGGCGTGCTGCGACGGGGTGACCGGCGACCGCGAGTCCGCGCTCGCGCACTCGGTGATGGCCGTGGCGATGGCGCTGATGTTCGTGCCGTGGGGCAACTCCGTCCCGGCGATCGCCTGGAACGTCGTGTTCGTGGCGATGGCCGCCTGGTTCGCGGCCACGCTGTTCCGCGCCGCGCCCGGCCTGCCGCGGTGGCGCTCCGCGGCGACGCACCACCTGCTGGGCGCGGTGGCGATGCTCGCGATGGTCAGCGCCATGGGCGGCGCGCCCGCGGCGAGCGGTGACCACGGCGGCCACTCCAGCGCGTCCGCCGGGTTCCTGCTGCCCGCCGTGATGGCCGGTCTGGTCGTGTACTTCGCCGCCGACACCGCCCTGTCCGGGTGGCGCGCGGTGCGGGGCGGGCCCGGCGGCCGTGGCACGGGCGCCGCGCGGGCCGTGATGGGCGCCGGCATGGCCGCGATGCTCGTGCCGATGCTCTAAACGGGTTGAGTCTCCCCTAGCTGGAGGCTTTAGCGTCGCGCCCATGACGATCACGGTTCTGGACACCTACCCCGCCATGCGGCGGATCCTGCGCGCCCCGCTGGAGGAGCGGGCCGCGCTGCTCGAAGCGATGCTACGGCCCGCCGCAGGCATGTACCGCTACTTCCCCGGCGAGGTGGACCTCGTCGCGATGCACCGCATGGGCTCGGGTTTCCCGCTCGACCGCGACGAGGACAAGTGCCTGGAGGCGCTGGAGGCGCTGCACGACGCGGATGCGTGGGGCCGGATCGAGCGCGCGCTGCGCGACGCCGTCGCCGTGCAGCTGGAGGCGACCCCGGAGCTCGCGGTGCCCGGCATCACCGTCCTGATCGTCCTCGGCGACCCCGGTGACGAGCACTTCATGGGCACGAGCCTGGGCATGACGGCCAACGGCAGCGTGTCCGGCTACCTGTTCCTCAACTTCTGGCCGTTCCCGGAGAACCTGGCGCGGCTGGAGGCGACCGCGGTCCACGAGCTGAACCACAACCTCCGCTACTCCAGCGGCGGCGTGGTCTGGGACCCGGCGACGGTCACGGTGGGGGAGCAGGTGGTGTCCGAGGGCCTGGCGGACGCGTTCGCCCGCCAGTTGTACGGCGACGAGCTCGGCTACGCCCGCGTCGGCGTGCCGCACCTGCACGACGACGCGGTGTTCGCCAAGGTCGTCTCCGGCTTGGAGGTGACCGGCATGCAGAACTTCACCGCGTGGGTGCACGGCGACGCGCACGCGATCCGGTACGGCGCCACGCCGGTCGGACTGCCCACCGGCGCCGGTTACGCCGTGGGCAACCGGCTGGTCGACGCGTACCTGGCCGCGACGGGGCGCACCGCGGCGCAGGCGCTGCTGGTGGACAGCCGGGAGGTCATCGACACCGCCCTCAGCTCGATGAACGCCGCCCCCGGACGATGACCGCCGCGACGGCGGCGACCACGACCACGGCGAGGACGATCCACGCCCAGGCCGGGAAGCCGCCGTCGTCCGGCGTCTCGGCCGCCTGCTGCGTCGCGGGAGCCGGCGCGGGCGACGAGGGCACGGCTGACGACGGTGTGGAGGCGGGCGCCGTGAGCGAGAAGTTGATCCGGCCGCTGATCGGGTCGCCGTCGGCCGCGACGATCGACCAGGTGAGCACGTAGGCCCCGGCGGGACCGGACGGCTGGACCGGCGCGGTGAGGGTCCGCTCGGTCACCGTCGCCGGGCCGACCTGCCACTGCGCGCCGTCCGGGCCGGTGATCCGGATCGGGTCGGCCGGGAGCGTGAACGCGCCGCCGAACTTGAGGCTCACCTGCCGCGGCGCGGTGGACAGCGCCGCGCCTTCGGCCGGGTCGCTGCTCTGCAGCGTGGTGTGGGCCGATGCGGCGGGCGCGGCGGCCAGCAGCGCCGTGCCGGCCAGTGCGAGCGCGACGGACAGACGCCGGACGAGCATGGGCGCACCTTCCTGGGGGAGTCGGGTGTGGGAGGCCCGTGATCCACGTCGTCCGCGAACGCGGGAAAGTTCCCGCGGCATTGAACCACTTTTCCGCGCGTTGTGCGGGGGGTGTGTGACACCGGGCAGGTGGGCTGGGCGGCGGACCGGCCCGGCGTGACGTCGTGCAGGTCGCCGGGTCCCCGGGGCGAGTTCCGCGGAACTTCCTTTCTGACCCGATCGTGTGATCGAACGCGCTGGAGTGCGGCACACCACGTCATTCCAGGACTTGAACGAACAGGTGTTCGAAGCTACGCTGGAACTCGCTCGAACAAGAGTTCGACATCCGGTGAGCGCTCGCCGGTCAGGCCACCCGGTGCCGGAACGGGGGAAGCGTTTCGGCACCGGGGGCCGCCACCAGCACGTTGTTCCGAGGGAGGGGCAATGTCCATTGCCGTCGCATCCCACGCCGAGGAGAGGCAGCCGGCGCTGCCGCTACCGGTCCGTCCTCCGGCGGCACCCGCCGCCACGGCCCTGCTCGCCGACGCCCGGCGGGGCCTCGCCGAGGCCCGGCACGCCGCCCAGCCGGCGCCCAGGTTCATCGCGGCGTACCTGGCCGCGCTCCGCGCGGGCGCCGCGGTGCTCGCGGCGAGCGGCCGTCCGCACCGCGGCCGGGCCCGCCCGGCCAGCGTCTGGGTGCTGCTCGAGACGGCGGCGCCCGAGCTGACCGACTGGACGGCGTACTTCGCCGCGCACTCGGCGGCCCGCGCCGCCGCGCAGGCGGGCAACACCCGCCGGATCACCCCCGAACGGGCCGACGAGCTGCTGCGCCAGTCCGCGTTGTTCGTCGAGCTGGCCCGCGACCTCGTCCACGGGCGGACGCCCGTGACCCCGAGCCGGGTGCGGCAGTGCGACGCGCCGCCGACCCTGAGGAAGGCGTCCCGAAGGCGATGACCGGGCAAGCACTCGTCGACCACGGCCGCCTGCTGGACGTGCTGGGCGCCGAGGTCGACCGGCTCACCGCGACGGCGCGGGAGGCGGCGCCGGACACACCGGTCCCCACCACACCCGGTCTCACGATCGGCGAGGTGGTCCGGCACGTCGGCGGCGTCTACCGCGTCGCCACGGGCTGGATGACCGAGGGCAGGCGCCCCTCGGACTGGCAGCGGGACCCGGCGGACGGCCAGAGCGGTGAGGAGTACCTGCGGGAGGGGTTCGCGGCGCTGTACCGCGAGCTGACCTCGCACGACCCCGCCGAGCACGCGGCCAGTTGGTGGCCCGCCGACCGCACCTACGGGTTCTGGTGCCGCCGCATGGCGCACGAGACCACGGTGCACCGGATCGACCTCCAGAACGCCGCGAACCGGATCGTCACCGAGGTCGACGAAGACGTGGCGATCGACGGCATCGACGAGATCCTGGCGCTGTGGTTCGGGCAGCGGCTGCCGATGCTCGGGCTGTCCGGCACGTTCACCGGATCGGTCGGGATCCGCAGCGGTGGCCACGACTGGATCGCCCGCGCGGGGCCCGGTGAGACGGTCGCCTGGCGCTGTTCGGCCGCCGACACCGACCGGGCGAACGGACTGGTCACCGGTCCGCCGATGGCGGTCTACCAGTGGCTGTGGGGCAGGCTCGGGCACGGGTCGGTCACCTGGGAGCGGAGCGACGATTCGATCGGGCAGTTCTGGGCGCTGCTGCGCCTGGCGACGAAGTGAAAATTCCAGGACGTGGGGAAGCGTTGCTGGATATCGTCCCGGGCATGGCGACACGACTGGACAGCCTCGTGATCGACGCGAACCGGACCCGGGAGCTGGCGGAGTTCTGGGCGCAGCTGCTCGGCTGGACGATCACCTTCGCCGACGACGAGGAGATCGACGTCGAGGCGCCCGGGGACGACGGCCTCCTGCTGGTCTTCGGCACCGTGCCGGAGGCCAAGGACCCGGCCGTGAAGAACCGGGTGCACCTCGACCTCGCCAGCACGTCGCCGTCGGACCAGGCGGCCAAGGTGGACCGGGCCCTGGCCCTGGGCGCGCGCAAGCGCGACATCGGCCAGGACGCGGTCCCCTGGGAGGTGCTGGCCGACCCGGAGGGCAACGAATTCTGCGTGCTCGAACCCCGGCCCGGCTACACCACGACGGAGGCCATCGCGGCGGTCGTCGTGGACGCCCGCGATCCCTTGGCGCTGGCCGGTTTCTGGGCCGAGGCCGCGGGGTGGCGGATCGGCAACCAGGAGCCGGTGATCGTCGGGCTGCGCGCGCCGACCGGGCGCGGGCCGTGGCTGGAGTTCCTGCGCAGCGACGAGGCGAAGGCCGGCAAGAACCGGCTGCACCTGGACGTCGCGCCGTTCGCGGACGGCGACACCGCGGCCGAGGCGGACCGGTTGTGCGGGCTCGGCGCGCGGCGGATCGACATCGGTCAGGGCGACGTCCCGTGGGACGTGCTGGCCGATCCGGAGGGCAACGAGTTCTGCGTGCTGTCGCCGCGCTGAGTGTTTCGGCGCCGTTGCGGCGGCGGCCGGAGCCTGACACGGGCGAAACACACGCGTCCACGCTCGGCAACAACCGTGGGCGATCGTTATGGGATGTTGATTCGCACGCGAAGAGCGGTGCCGCAGCCGGTCGTCGAGGACGAGGTCTCGTCGGCCGTCTGGCGGGTCCGCATCCGGATGGACGACCACCCCGGCATGCTGGCGCGCATCGCGATCCGGATGGCCGACCTGGAGTGCAACATCCTGGGGCTGAACGTGCTCCCGGTGCCGGGCGGGGTGCTCGACGAGGTGGTGATCCGGCCCGCGACCGGGCTCACCAAGGAGCAGCTCGTCGCGGCGATCCAGGCCGAGGGGTGCGAGTGCTCGTGCATCACCGACGCCGACGTGCGCGAGCTGGTGGACGCCTCCGCCGCGACGCTCACCGCGGCCGCGCGGGCGGTCGACGACCCGTCGCGCCGGGCCGAGGTGCTGCGTGAGGTGCTGACCGCGGATCTCGTCACGGTCGTGCCGCTGGCCGAGGCCAACCCGGCGCGCGTCGAGGGCGGCCACCGGGTGGTGTTCGCGGTGGACGGAAAGACCGCGCTGGTGGCCCGGCGGCGGTGGGCGCCGTTCGTGCAGCTGGAACTGACCCGCGCGGAGGCGCTGCTGGGACTGCTGGACGGCGCGCGGCGCAACGTGTCCAGCCCGCTGGCCCTGACCTGCGCCGACGGCGCGGCGGTCGTGCTGCGCGAAGGCAAGCCGGCCGACGCCGAGGCGGTGTCCGCGATGCACGCGCGGTGCTCGATGACGACGCTCTTCGCGCGCTACCACACGGGGATGCGCACCATGCCGCGCCGCTGGCTGCACCGGCTGCTGGTGCCGCCGCGGGGGATGAGCCTGCTCGCGGTGTGCGGGCGCGAGGTGATCGGCGTCGGGCAGCTCATCCCCGGCCCGACGGGCGAGATCGCCGAGGTGTCGCTGCTCGTCGAGGACGGCTGGCAGCGCAACGGCGTGGGCACCGCGCTGATGGGCCGCCTGGCGGAGATCGCCGCGGCGCGCGGCTGCCGCAGGCTGGTGGCGGTGTCACTGCCCGGGCGGGACGGCATCTACCGGACCGCGCGGCGGGCGGGACTGGCGCCGGAGCCGCCGGAGGAGGAGGGGCTGATGCGGATCGACCTGGAGGCCGCGGGTGCTCGCGTGCTGAGCGAGCTGTAGCCCGCGGCGACGGTCGCCGCAGTGATGGCTTCCGCGCGCTGTCGGCGCGGAAGCCGCGGACGCGCCGCCGCGAGATCGCTTTCCCACAACGTGTGGGGTCGCCCAAGATCGCCGCGCGCGGCGCTCGGGGCCGCGCTCGTCGCGGCCCTCACGACGCCCGGGGAGTGCCCGCCGAGGCGGTCGTGTCGTTGGCGGAGCTCCGCAGCCTTCCGGCGATGCCCAGGGCAGCGCCCACCGCGGCTCGCGGGCCACGCTCACCGGGCTCGCGGCCGCCTCTTGGCGGGGGTCAGCGGTTCCAGAACCAGTCCTTGTCACGCGCCTGCTTGAGCGCCTGCCGCTTCCGGTCCTTCTCCAGCCGGTCGAGGTAGAGCACGCCGTCGAGGTGGTCGGTCTCGTGCTGGAGGCACTGCGCCAGCACGTCCTCGCCCTCCACGGTGACCGGCTCGTTCCGCAGGTCGACGCCACGCACCACCGCGCGCTTCGCCCGGCGGGTCGGGAACCACAGCTCGGGCACGGACAGGCAGCCCTCGTTGATCTCGTGCGTCTCCTCGGACAGCTCGACGATCTCCGGGTTGATCACGTACCCGAACAGGTTGTCCACCTCGTAGCTGAACACCCGCAGGCTCACCCCGATCTGCGGCGCCGCCAGCCCGGCCCGCCCGTCCGGCCGCACGCTGTCCAGCAGGTCGGTCACCAGCTGTTCGAGCTTCTTGTCGAACGTGGTCACGGGATCGCAGACCGTCTTGAGCACCGGGTCGCCGAAGTACCGCAGCTCCCGCAACGCCATCAGGGTTGTCCTCTCACTCGTTCGGGTCACGAAAAGTAAATCGTGCTCGCCCGGAGTGAGCCAACGGAGGGTGACGTGATCTCAAGCTCGTAGCCGGAGCCCCTTCGGGGTGGCGCGGAAGCCCGCGTCCCGGAGGACGTCGGCCAGGGCGGAGGTCAGGGCCTGCTCGCCGTCCGCCCGCTGGACCGCCAGCTGCCCCAGCCAGCCCTCGCGGACGGCGCGGGACAGTGCGTGCGCGGCCGCCTTGAGCGTCGGCTCGTCCTCGGTGAACGACAGCAGCGACCGGCCGCCCCGTTCGACGTACAGCGCGGGCACGCCGTTGACCAGCACCACCAGCGCGCCTGCCTTGCGCGCCGGGCGGTGCTTGGTGTCGCCCAGCGCCGCAGGCCACGACAGCGCCGCACCGTACGGCTGGGCCGGGTCCGTCGCCGCCAGCACGACAGCGTCGGTCATCGCGTCCGGCCGCCGCGTGCCGCTCGGATCGGACATCGCCCGCAGCCGGTCGACCGCGCCACGCGCCGCGAACTGCGCCGCGCCCAGGCCCTCCACGACGTAGCCGCGGATCACCTGGCCCGAGTCCTCCATCGCCCGCAGCACCTTGTAGATCCCGGAAAACCCGCCGGTGACCCGCTCGGTCTCCAGCGCGCCCCGCGTCAGCACCCCGTGCCGCTCCAGGAACGCCTCCGTCCGCGCGTGCGTGCGCCGCGTCGGGTCGGACTCGCGGATCGGCGTGAGCGCCCACCGCCCGGCCACCGTCGGCGGCCCGGTGCGCGACGGCATCGCAGGCCGCCCCGCGCGCATCCGCCCGTACCGGCTGCGTGGCGTCGCCTGGCGGGGTTTGTGCGCCGCGCCCTTGCCCGACACCAGCGCCCGCAGGGGCGAGAGCGTGTCGCCGGTGACCGTGCCCGCCCACACCAGGTCCCACAGCGCGCCCACCACGTCGGCGTCGTTCGGCGCGCTGTCCAGCAGCGGCGTCACCCGGTCGACGAGCTGGCGGAAGAACAACGCGCCGCCGTCCAGCGCGGCGAGGATCGCCTCGTGCAGCGGGCTGGTTGACGCCTCCTCGTCCGCCTCCGGCAGCAGCAGGTCGGCCACGTCGGCGGGCGCCAGCGACACCCACCCGTCGCCACCGGCCAGTGCCCCGGCGCCGCACCACACGACCTCGCCCGCGGTCATCAGCTCGTCCATCAGCGCCGGGTAGTACCCGGGCAGGCGGCTCGGCAGGATCAGCGACTCCAGCGCGCTGGCCGGCAGCGGCGCCCCCGCCAGCTGCTCGACCACCGACAGCACGTCGTCGACGCTCGGCGCGGCCCGCATCCGCGCCCCGATGCCGTGCCAGGACGGCAGGAACCGGCCCAGCGCCGCGGGTTCCACGGGCTCGACCTCGGCCCGCAGCCGCGCCAGCGATGCCCGCCGCAACCGCCGCAGCACCGCCGCGTCGCAGTACTCGGTGCCCGCGCCGTGCGTTTCCGGATGCCCGACCGGCCGCAGCTCGCCGCGCACCAGGCGGCCTTCGGCGGTGAGCCGGTCGAGCACACCCGTCACCACCGCGGGCCCGAGCCCGAACCGCTCCGCGGCCTGGTGCGCGGAGAACGGCCCGCGGGACCGCGCGTACCGGGCCAGCAGATCGCCGAGCGGATCGGCGACCGGTTCGGTGAACGCCTCCGGCACCCCGATCGGCAGCGCCACGCCCAGCGCGTCCCGCACCCGGCCCGCGTCCTCGATCGACAGGTTGCGGTCCACGCCCGCGATGCGCACCCGGATGACCCGCCGCTGCGCGACCAGCTCGTCTAGCCACTCCCGCCGGACGCCGCGCGCCGCGGCCTCCTCGTCGGACAGATCACCCAGGAACCGCAAGAGGTCCGCGGTCTCCTCGGCGTTGCGCGCGTGCCGGTCCGGCTCCAGCCGCTGCAACGAGCGCTCGACCTCGTCGACCACTTCGGCGTCGAGCAGCTCCCGGATCGCCTCGGTGCCCAGCAGTTCGGCCAGCAGCGTCGAGTCCAGCGACAGCGCCGCCGCCCGCCGCTCGGCCAGCGGCGCGTCCGTCTCGTACAGGAACATCCCGACGTAGCCGAACATCAGGCTGCGTGCGAACGGCGACGGCGACGGCGTCTCCACCTCGGCGACCTTCACGCGCCGCGCCCGCACGTCGGCCATCAGCTCACGCAAGCCACCGACGTCGTAGACGTCCTGCAGGCACTCCCGCATCGCCTCCAGCACCACCGGGAACCGCTCGTACTTCGCGGCCACCGACAGCAGTTGCGAGGCCCGCTGGCGTTGCTGCCACAACGGGGTGCGTCGCCGCGGATCGCGCCGGGGCAGCAGCAACGACCGCGCCGCGCACTCCCGGAACCGCGCGGCGAACAGGGCCGAGCCGCCGACCTCGGCGACGATGATCTGCTCGACCTCCTCCGGGTCGATCAGCACGTCGTCGGTGCCGATCGTGACCTCCGCGCCGTCGCTGTCCAGCGCTTCCGGCAGGCGCAGCACGATGCCGTCGTCGGAGTGCATGACCTGGGCGTCCACCCCGCGCTGCTCCCGCAGCCGGGCCGCGATCGCCAGCGCCCACGGCGCGTTGACCTGCGCGCCGAACGGCGAGTGCAGCACCACCCGCCAGTCGCCCAGCTCGTCGCGGAAGCGTTCGAGCAGGATCGTGCGGTCGTTGGGCACGTGCCGCGTCGCCGCCTTCTGCTCGGTCAGGTAGGTCAGGAGGTTGTCGCACGCCAGCTCGTCCAGACCCGCCTGCCGGGCCCGCTCGCGAGCCTTCTCGTCGTCCGAACTGGACAGTTCGCGGACGAACGCGCCCAGCGCGCGGCCGAGTTCGAGCGGCCGTCCCGGCGCGTCGCCCTTCCAGAACGGCATCCGCGCCGGCTCACCCGGCGCGGGCACCACGATGACCCGGTCGTGCGTGATGTCGGTGATCCGCCACGACGACGTGCCCAGCAGGATCGTGTCGCCCACCCGCGACTCGTAGACCATCTCCTCGTCGAGCTCGCCGACCCGCGAGCCGGGGCTGCCGTCGCCGCCCGGCGTCATCACGGTGAACAGCCCGCGGTCGGGGATCGTGCCGCCGGAGGTGACCGCGAGCCGCTGCGACCCCGGCCGCCCGCGCAGCTCACCCGACACCCGGTCCCACGTGATGCGCGGGCGCAGCTCGCCGAACTCCTCGCTGGGGTAGCGCCCGGCCAGCATGTCCAGCACCGCCAGCAGCGCGTCGTCCGGCAGCGCGGTGAACGGCGCGGCCCGCCGCACCGTCGCCGCGAGGTCCTCGACCGACCACGGCTCCAGCGCCACCATCGACACGATGTGCTGCGCCAGCACGTCCAGCGGGTTGCGCGGGTAGCGCACCGCCTCGATCGCGCCCGCCGTCATCCGCTCCGACACCACCGCGCAGGACACCAGGTCGCCCCGGAACTTCGGGAACATCACGCCGGTGGACACCGCGCCCACGTGGTGGCCGGCGCGGCCGACGCGCTGCAGCCCGGACGCGACCGTCGGCGGCGCCTCGATCTGCACCACCAGGTCGACCGCGCCCATGTCGATGCCGAGTTCCAGCGACGACGTGGCGACCACGCACGGCAGCAGCCCGGACTTCAGCTCCTCCTCGACCCGGGTGCGCTGCTCGCGCGACATCGAGCCGTGGTGCGCCTTCGCGACCGTCGCCGCCGCGCCCGTGGTGAGCCCGGACTCGCCGATCGCCTCGGCGGGGAACCGCTGGTCGGCGGCCAGTTCCGTCTGCTCGGCGGCCAGCTCGTTAAGCCGCGCCGTCATCCGCTCCGCCAGCCGCCGCGAGTTGGCGAACACGATGGTCGACCGGTGCTGCCGGATCAGCTCCAGGACCCGCTGCTCCACCGACGGCCAGATCGACGGCCTGCGCACCGCCGCCGGCTCGTCCGGCGGGCCGTCGTCCGGCAGCATCGCGTCCAGCCGCTCCAGCGGGCTCGGCGCGGGCGCGTCCAGGTTCGCCATGTCCTCGACCGGGACCTCGACCCGCACCTCGATGGTCTTCGCCGTCTTCGGCTGCACCACCCGCACCGGACGGCCGCCGGTGAGGAACGAGCCGACCTCGTCGATCGGGCGCACGGTCGCGGACAGGCCGATGCGCTGCGCCGGCTTCGGCAGCAGCGCGTCCAGCCGCTCCAGCGACAGCGCCAGGTGCGCGCCGCGCTTGCCGCCGGCCACCGCGTGCACCTCGTCCAGGATCACCGTCTCGACGCCGCGCAGCGACTCGCGCGCCGACGAGGTGAGGATGAGGAACAGCGACTCCGGCGTGGTGACCAGGATGTCCGGCGGGGTCTTGAGGAACGTGCGGCGCTCGGCCGCGGACGTGTCGCCGGTGCGCATGCCCACCGTGATCTCCGGCGGCGTCTGCCCCAGCCGGTGGCTGGCCTGCCGGATGCCCGCCAGCGGCGCCCGCAGGTTGCGCTGCACGTCGACCGCCAGCGCCTTCAGCGGCGAGACGTAGAGCACCCGGCAGCGGCGCTGGGCGTCCGCCGCCGGTGGTCCGGCCGCCAGCCGGTCCAGCGCCCAGAGGAACGCCGCCAGCGTCTTGCCCGAACCGGTCGGCGCCACGACCAGCGCGTGCTCACCCGCCTGCGCCGCGCGCCACGCACCCGCCTGCGCCTCGGTGGGCGCGGCGAAGGCACCCGCGAACCAGCCGCGGGTGGCGGGCGAGAACAGGTCGAGCACGTCGGTCACGCATCCATCATGACCGGGGGGTACGACAATTTCTCGCGGGTGCCGCACGCGCGGTCCCGGGCAGCGTGGCAGCATCACGTCCTGGCCTGGGTGGATCGTGAGGGGAAGAGCTGTGCGCATCCTGTCGGTGGATCTCGGTACGTCCAACACCGTGGCGGTGCTGTCCGCGCACGGACGGCCGCCGCGCGTGGTCGAGGTGGACGGCTCCGCCACCATGCCCTCGGCGGTGTTCGCCGAGGAGGGCGGCACCCTCGTGGTCGGCCGCGACGCCGAGCGCCGGGCCCGCCTGGACCCCACCCGCTTCGAGCCCAACCCCAAGCGCCGCGTGGACGAGCAGACGCTGCTGCTCGGCCAGGACGTCGTGCCGGTCAACGAGGCGCTGGCCGCGGTGCTGCGCCGCGTGCTCGACGAGACCACCCGCCAGCTCGGCGGCGACCTGCCCGACGAGGTCCGCCTCACCCACCCGGCGCAGTGGGGACCGACCCGGCGCAACGTGCTGCTGTCCGCGGCGCGGCTGGCCGGCCTGACTGGCCCGCTGCTGCTCGTGCCCGAGCCGGTCGCCGCGGCCGCGCACTTCGCCTCCTTCCCCGGCCGCTCGCCCGCGCCCGGCCAGGCGCTCGCGGTGTACGACCTGGGCGCGGGCACGTTCGACGTCGCGGTCGTCGGCGCCACCCAGAACGGGTTCACCGTGCTGGCCGAGGACGGGCTGCCCGACCTCGGCGGGCTCGACGTCGACCAGGCGCTGATGGTGCACGTCGGCCGCGAGGTCTCGCACTCGGACCCGCAGCGCTGGCAGCGGCTGCTGCGCCCGGAGTCCACCGCGGACCGGCGCACCCGGCGCGCGCTGCAGGAGGACGTCAAGGCCGCCAAGGAGGCGCTGTCCCGGCTGCCGCAGACCGAGGTGCCGATGCCCGAGCCGTTCAACGACGTCCTGGTGACGCGTGGCGAGCTGGAGGCGCTGGTGCGCCCGGCCCTGCTGCGCAGCGTCGAGCTGCTGGGCCGCACGGTCGCCGCCGCCGGGCTGTCCCCGGACCGGCTGGCCGGCATCTACCTCGTCGGCGGGTCGAGCAGGCTGCCGCTGGTCGGGTCGATGATCGCGGAGAAGCTCGGCATCGTGCCCACCAGCCTGGACCAGCCGGAGACCGCGGTCGCGCTGGGCGCGCACCACGTGGCCCGCGACGGCATCAGCATGCGCACGCAGAACGTCGAGGGGCAGGTCGCCGCCACCGGGACGCCCCCGGGGTTCCCGCCGCCCCCGGTCGCGACCGTGCCGGGCACCCCGCCGGGCGGCTACCCTGGCGCGTCGCCGTACCCGCAGGCCGGGTACCAGCCGGCGCCGTCGAACTTCCCCAGCATGCCCCCGGCCGCGCCGCCGAAGAAGGACCGGAAGAAGCTGGTCGCCGGCGTCGCCGCGGTCGTCGTGGTGGTGCTGGCCGCCGTCGCCACCTACCTGTTCTGGCCGTCGTCCAGCTCGTCGGCGACCACGTTCAGCGCCGCCGAGTGCCAGCAGCCCGGCGCCGCCGACCCGTCCGGCTTCACCGGCTGCCTGCGCCAGCTGGCCGGGACGATCGCCGACGGCCAGTGCGCGCCGGGCGCGGGCACCGGCGACATCGCCCCGCCGGAGAACGAGAACATCGGCGTGCTGACCACCTGCTCGGCGCCCGCGCTGGCCGGGGCGCAGGTGACCTACCTGCACGGGGTGTCCGCGGCGAAGGTGAAGGAGTACACCGACCGGCTGCTCGGCGCGGTCGGCGGCAACCAGGTGCGGGCCGGGTGGAGGGGCAACGGCCTGGACGGCAGCTACTCGTCGGCGTCCGCGCGGAGCTCGGCGGTGCTGGTGTTCACGGTCGCCGACCGGCCGCTGGCCGGGGTGGTCTACCAGAAGGCGGGCACCGGGCAGGCGCCGCTCTCGGCCGGCGACCTGGCCACCTACTTCGAGCAGCACGTGCAGCCCGGGGAGTAGCTACTTCCGGTTGCGCATGTTCCACAGCGCCCGCAGCGCCACCACGAGGGCGGCGACCAGGACGGCCGCCGAGGCAACGGTCATCGCGGTGGGGCCCCAGGACGGCATCTCCTGCGTGGAGGTCATGCGGACACGGTACCCGGCGCGCCGGTCGCTACCCTGGGTTCGATGCGCATCACCGTGTTCCGCCAGCTGATGGCCGACGAGTTCGGGCCCGGCAGGGCGGAGATCCTGGCGAAGGACCACGTCTTCAGCGGCCTCGGCGGCCGCACCGTCGAGCAGGCGCTGGCCGAGGGCACCCCGGCGAAGGAGATCTGGCGGGCGGTGTGCGCGGAGTTCGACGTCCCGCCGGAGCGCCGGTGACCGATTCCCGGAAAATCCGCGCTCGCGGGTGTGTCGCTCTTGCCTCGAACACGTGTTCGGCTATTGTGTTGTCCACATCGGGGTCAACGATCCACAGCCTCGTCTCGGCGCCCGGAATTGTCGGACCCCGCCCGTAGTCTCGGGCCACAGCGAAAACAAACTCGAACACCAGCCCCACAGGCTCTGACGACGAGGTGGATTTCCATGCCAGCAGCACCCGACAAGGACAAGGCGCTCGAGCTCGCCCTGGCCCAGATCGACAAGCAGTACGGCAAGGGCTCCGTCATGCGGCTGGGCGAGGAGACCCGCCCGCCCATCGGCGTGATCCCGACCGGCGCCATCGCGCTCGACATCGCACTCGGCATCGGCGGCCTGCCGCGCGGCCGGGTCATCGAGATCTACGGCCCGGAGTCCTCCGGTAAGACGACGGTCGCCCTGCACGCGGTCGCCAACGCCCAGAAGGCGGGCGGGATCGCCGCGTTCATCGACGCCGAGCACGCGCTCGACCCGGAGTACGCCAAGGCGCTCGGGGTGGACACCGACGCGCTGCTGGTGTCCCAGCCGGACACCGGTGAGCAGGCGCTGGAGATCGCGGACATGCTGATCCGCTCCGGCGCGCTCGACATCCTGGTCATCGACTCGGTGGCCGCGCTCGTGCCGCGCGCCGAGATCGAGGGCGAGATGGGTGACTCGCACGTCGGTCTGCAGGCCCGGCTGATGAGCCAGGCGCTGCGGAAGATCACCGGTGCGCTGTCCAACTCCGGCACCACGGCGATCTTCATCAACCAGCTGCGTGAGAAGGTCGGCGTCATGTTCGGCTCGCCGGAGACCACCACCGGTGGCAAGGCGCTGAAGTTCTACGCCTCCGTCCGGCTCGACGTGCGCCGCATCGAGACGCTCAAGGACAGCGGCGAGGCGGTCGGCAACCGCACCCGCGTGAAGGTCGTGAAGAACAAGGTCGCGCCGCCGTTCAAGCAGGCCGAGTTCGACATCCTGTACGGCGTCGGCGTGTCCCGCGAGGGCTCGCTGATCGACATGGGTGTCGACCAGGGCATCCTGCGCAAGTCCGGCGCCTGGTACACGTACGAGGGCGACCAGCTCGGCCAGGGCAAGGAGAACGCGCGGAAGTTCCTGCGCGACAACCCGGACATCGCCAACGAGATCGAGAAGCGCATCAAGGAGAAGCTCGGCATCGGGCCGCAGGTCGACGCCGAGGCGGCCGAGCCCGCCCCGGTCGACTTCTGATCGATGCCCAGGTTCGACCCGAAGGAGCTGTCCCGGGACGAGGCGTGGAAGAAGGCCAAGGAGGTCTGCTTCGACCTCCTGGCCATCCGCGCCCGCACCAAGGACGAGCTGCGGCAGGCGTTGCGGCGCAAGGGTTTCGACGACGAGATCCGTGAGCAGCTGCTCGGCAAGCTGGACGACGCCGGCCTGATCGACGACGCCGCGTTCGCCGAGCAGTGGGTGCGTTCGCGCCACGCCTACCAGGGCCTGGCGCGCACCGCGCTGGTCGCCGAGCTGAAGCGCAAGGGCGTGGACGCGGAGGTGGCGGCCCAGGCGGCGGGCGAGATCGACCGCGAGTCGGAGGAGCAGCGGGCGCGCGAGCTGGTGCGCAAGCGCCTCCGCACGATGACGACGCTGGACGAGCAGACCGCGACGCGCAGGCTGCTCGGCACGCTCGCCCGGAAGGGCTACCCGCAGGGCCTGGCGTACACCGTGGTGCGCGACGAGCTCCGCAACGCCGGCGCGGACGCCACCCCCCTGGACGACGCGACACTGGACTGAGCCCGCTCTTCCCGGACCCAAGACTGAGCCCACCGCAGATTCCCGCGGTGGGCTTTGTCGTGGGTGCGCTGTGTGTGGGACGGCAGCGGCCGGCTGCGATGCGGCTGGCGTGTGCTGGTCACTGCCGCGGCCGTCGGTCGAGCCCTGCCGCCCACTGCTCAGGAGTACGGGTAGGCGAGGCCCAGGGCGGTCGAGTGACTGATCGACCGGGCCTCGCCCTCTTCACAATCCGGGGCAACCAGCGAACAGCGGTCCCACGGCCCGCCGCATGGCTGGCTGTTCTCCGCGAGAATGACTTTTCGTGCGGTCGCTGTGGACAATTCACGCCACGAAATGCGTTCCTGACAGCCGTACGAAATGGCGACTTCGCGCGCTCACCGTTGGTTCTCTCGCCCACCCGCGACACGGATCAGCGCCTCGCCGAGGGGCGTGATCACGTACAGGACACTGCGACCGGACCGCTCCCGCGTCACGAGACCGTTCTCACGCAGGATGCGGAGGTGCTGGGACACCGCACTGGGCGTCACGGCGAGCGCGCGGGCCAGATCGGTGGTCGTCGCGGGGGAGTGGAGTGCCGTCAGCAGTTCGGCGCGGGCGCGGCCGAGCAACCGCACCGCGCTGGCCGACGGTGGCCGCGCCGCCCAGAGAATGTCGGCCTCACGTGCCGACCCGCGAACGCCTGCTACCCCCGATGCTGCGCCCCCGGCCGGCTGTGGCTCGGAGCGGTGTGTCGACCCGCGAACGCCCGCCACCCGCGACGCGGCTTGCCTCCCGGGCTGTCGCGCGGACAGGTCCGCCGGCCCGCGGTCGTTCCCTGCCTGCGGCGCGGCTTGGCTGGCCGGTTGGGATGTGGGCTGATCTGCCGTGCTGCGGCCAGTCACCGCTTGCGGTGCAGTGTGGGGCTGATCTGCCGGGGCATGGATAGTCGCCGCCGGTGGTGCGGCTCGCTTGGCGGGCTGGGGTGTGGGTTGGTCTGGCGCGTTGGGGGCCGTCGCCGGTGGTGGTGCGGAGTGGCGGGCCGGCTGGGGTGCGGGCTGGTCTGCCGAACCGCGGACAGTCGTTGCCGGTGGTGCGGTGCCTCCCGCCGGCTGCGGCGCGGCTCGCTCCGCTGAACCAGTCGCCTCCGGCGCGGCATGGTCGGCCGGTCGGAGCGCGGATCGGCCAGCCGCACCGCGCCCGGGAGCAGCCAGCGGCCCGGCTCCCCTCTGCGCGGACCGGCGAGCCGGGGCGCGAACAGGGGGCACCGGCGCCATCGCCGCGGACCAGAGGGCCCCCACTCCACGCGCCGGGTAGCGGATCGTCGTCTGGGTTGTCGTGTGGCGCTTGATCATCACGTGCGCCGGGGCGAGTGCGACGGGCATCAGCACCAGCCCGCCCGGCCCCAGCTCGACCGCCCGGTCCGCACCAGCCAGCACCAGCCGGCCCGCGCGCCAGCTCAAGTCCGGGTGCAGGCCGCCGAACAGCCGTGCCGCCCCGCCCGTTGCGAGCTGCCGCGCGCGGTACGCCACGTCCGCCTCGAGGACCGCGCGAATCCGCGGCCAGTGCGGCTCGATCAGCCGCGCATACGCCTTCCGCAGCTCGTCCGTGATCGCTTCCATGCCCGCACTCGGGTGGGCAGCCAAAGCGGCCACACCGTGCGGAAGATCAGCACCGAAAACGCGGCCCAGGCTCGCGCGCACCTGGCCGGCCGTGGTCCGCCGCACCACCGCCAGATCGTCCTCGAGCGACGGACCCGCTCCGCGCGGCGCCGGGATCAGGAACGACGGCCAGCTCGCCCGGTCACCGGCGATCAACGGCCACAACCCCGGCAGGTCCAGCGCCTCCCGCGCGAGTTCGGCCTCCGCCCACCGCACCCACGGCAAGTGCACCGCCCGCCGCACGTGCCCCGCCAGCTGCTGCAACCCCGCGACCGTCTCCGACAGCGGCGAGATCGCGAACCGCGTCGCCGCCAGCTCGGACACGTCCAGTTCGACCGTCAGGGGCATGATCCGAGTATGTAGCCCACCGCTCAACGGTGCCGCACTGCGACCCGGGCCCGACACCCTCACCGCATGACCGGTACCTACTGGCGGCTGTGGTGGGCATCGGCCGTCGACGCCCTCGGCGACGGCGCGTTCACGGCGGCGATCCCCCTGCTGGCCACCACCCTGACACCCGACTCGCGGCTGATCGCGGTCCTGTCCGCCGTGACCTATCTGCCGTGGCTGCTGCTGTCCCTCCCGGCCGGCGCGCTCGTCGACCGCTGTGACCGGGCCACCCTGATGTGGCGCACCCAGACGGTGCAGGCGCTGCTGACCGGCACCGCAGCTGTCCTCGCCGCACTGCACGCACTGACCCTGCCCGCACTGGCGACGATCGCCTTCGGCCTGGGCGCGTGCGAGGTCCTCTTCGGCAACGCGGCACAGGCGATCCTGCCCGACCTCGTCGCGAAACCGTTGCTGCCCAAGGCGAACGGCTACCAGCAGGCGATCACGACCACCGGGCAGCAGTTCGCCGGGCCACCCCTGGGCAGTCTCCTCTTCGCCGTCTCCGCCGCGCTGCCCCTCACCCTCGACGCCGTGACCTTCGCCCTCTCCGCCGCGCTCCTCGCCACGCTGCCCCGCCACCGGCCCAGGCAGGCCGGCTCGACGGCCACCGGAGGTCTGCGCTGGCTGCTCCGGCACAAGCTGCTGCGCACCCTCGCCGCGCTGCTGGCCGTCAACACCTTCTGCGCGCAACTCGGCAACGCCACCCTCGTCCTGCTCGCCACGCAGACGTTGCACCTGAGCACCGGCGGCTACGGCCTGCTCCTCACCGGCGCCGCCGTCGGCAGCCTCCTCGCCGGGGTACTCGACGTCCCCGCCCGCCTCGGCGCCCGGCGCACCCTGCGCCTCGCGCTGGTGGCGAACGCCGTGATCTTCATAGCCATCGGCCTCAGCCCGACCGCACTGGTGCTGGCTCTCCTGCTGGCCGCCAACGGGTTCGTCACCACCCTCTGGAACATCGTCACCGTCAGCCTCCGGCAGCAGCTCGTCCCGGCCGGGATCCTCGGCCGGGTCAACAGCGTCTACCGGTTGCTCGGCTGGGGGCTCATGCCGTTCGGCGCGCTCACCGGCGGGCTCGTCGCGCACCTCTTCGGTCTCCGCGCGCCCTATCCGATCGCGGGGCTGCTGCGAGGCCTCGGCCTGCTGGCCTTCTGGTCAGGGCTGTAGCGCCTGGCTCATCAGCTCCAGCGCTTCGCGCAGGCGCTCGACCGGTTCGTGGGCGAAGCCGAGCCGGAAGACGGCCGGGTCGTCGCCGAACCAGTCGCCTGGGGAGACTGCCACCCCGGCCGTCGCCAGGTGTTCGTAGAACTCGGGTGCGCCGGAATCCACGCGCAGGCAACAGAAAGCTCCCGCGTCGGGGCGGAGCCAGGTCACCCGGCCGTTCTGCCGCGGCACCCAGGCGGCCACCTCGGCGAGCCCGGCGCGCATCCGTGCCCGCTTCCCGGCCAGCACCTCGTCCGCGCGCCGCAACAGTTCCAGCGCCAGGAACTCGTCCAGCGTGCCGCAGGACACCGCGCTCGTGAACTTCGCCCGGCGCAGCTCCTCGTACCACGCGGGGTCCCGCGCGGTGAGCCAGCCGATCCGCAGCCCCGGCGCGCCGTGCGCCTTCGAGAACGACCCGCACGTCAGCACCCGCGGCGAAACCGAGGCGAACGACTCGATTTCCGCATACGCCGCCTCCCGGTACGTCTCGTCGACCAGCATCACCGCCTCCGGGCACACCTCGGCCGTCGCGCACAACACCGCGTCGATCTCGTCCCTGGTGAACGCCACCCCGGCCGGGTTCTGTGGCGTCGCCAGCATCACCAGCCGCGTCCGCGCGGTCAGCGCCGTCCGCAGCGCCGCCACATCCAGGCGGTACCCGGTCTCGAACCGCAGCCGCACCGTCCGCACCCGCTCCGCGAGCCCCCGCGCCAGCCCGAGCATCGGCGGGTACCCGGGCTGCACCACCACGACCTCCCCGTCGGCGACCAGCCCGACGAGAAACAGCGCGGCTCCGGCGCCCGCCGTGATCAGCACCTCGTCCGCGGACACCCCGAGCCGCGCGCCCAGCAGCGCCCGCAACTCCTCGTCACCGGCGGAAGTGCCGTACCCGAGCGGGAACTTCGCCAGCCTGCCGACATCGACCAGCTCGGCGACCGTCAGGTCACCGCAGGTGCTCTCGGCCAGGTCGTACCGGGGACTCTCGTCCAGCAGACTCGTCATCGCGCTCGGCGGGAAACGTCGCATGCCGATCACCCTCGCCGGTCGCGGCCGCGCCGGACAGGGCCAATCCCGCGTCATTGGCGCCCGGATAGTCGTCCCACGCCTTCCGCAACCGCCGCACCGCCTCGGACAACGCCTCCGGCGACAGCGTGAACGGCACCCGGATGTGCTCGCCGCTGGACTCGTGCGCGGCCAGCGACGTGCCCTCCAGCAACGCCACGCCGTACCGCAACGCGAACTGCGCGAACCGCCGCGAATCGGCCCCAGGCAACCGGATCCACAGCGTCTGGCCACCCGGTGGCGTCCGGAACTCCCACGACGGCAACGCCGCCCGCAAGTCCCGCACCACCTGGTCCCGCCGCTCCCGCAGTTCCGCCTGCCGCTCCGCCCGCAACCGTCCCAACCGCGCGAACAATGCGACCCCGATCGCCTGCGCGACGACGTCCGTCCCGAGGTCGGCGACCGCCTTGAGCCGCGCCAGGTCGGCCGCGGTCCGCGGATCGGCCCGGACCCAGCCGATCCGCACCCCGCCCCAGATCAGCTTGCTCAGCGACCCCACGCTGATCACCCCGCTCCCGTGCCGGGCGAGCGGCGCCGGCCGTGGACCGTCGAGCGTGAGGTCGGCGAGCACGTGGTCGTCGACCAGCGGCACCCCGTGCGACTCGCACAGCGCCACCACCCGCCGCGCCGCGTGCGGCGGCAGCACCGAGCCGGTCGGGTTCTGGAACGCCGGCACCAGGTACACCAGTTTCGCCCCGCCGACGACCTCCGCGAGGTGCGGCACCGACACCCCGTCGGCGGTCAGCGGCACCCCGAGGATGCGCGCCCCGCCGCCGCGGAACGCGTCCAGCGCGCCCGGGTACGTCAGCTCCTCGACGGCCACCGCGTCGCCGGGCCGCAGGAACAGCTGCGCCAACAACGAAATCGCCTGCTGCGCGCCCGAGGTGACGACGATCTGCGCGGGATCGGTGGGCACACCCTGCGCGGCGTAGTGGTCCGCGATCGCCTGCCGCAACGCCGGGATGCCGGACGGGTGGTAGCCGATGCCGAAGTCGCCCACCGCGGCCTCGGCGACGACCTCGGCGAGGTACGCGGGCGGCGGCGGCGCCGCGCAGGTGAGGTCGATCAGATCCGGCACCGGGTCGAGCAGGTGCAGGAACATCGGGTTGAACTCGGCGACCACCCCGCGCCCGGGCCGCGGCGGCCGTCGCACGAACGTGCCGCTGCCGCGGCGGCGCTCGACCAGCCCGCGGTCACGCAGCACGTCATAGGCGGCGACCGCGGTGTTGCGGCTGACCGCCAGCTCCGCGGCCAGCGCGCGCTCGGTCGGCAGGCGCCCGTCGGCCGGGATCTCACCCCGCTCGACCAGGCCCTCCAGGCGCGCGGCCAGCTTCAGGTAGAGCGGCTCGCTGCCGCTGGACCACCGGCCGAGCAGCTCCGCGAGCCGGCCAGCGTGCATCCCGTCCTCCTCAGTCGACGGCGACCACCGCGCCGTGCGGCCCGAGCTTCGTGGTCGGCAGCACCGGGCCCCGCGGTTCACGCACCCACCACGCCCCAGTCTCCCTGCGCTCGCGCGGGGTGGTGAAGCGGTACCGGTAGAGCCGCGCCCGCAGGTAGGCCGGCCGCCTGCCGTCGAACGGGTCGCGCCGCAACAGCTTCAGCGTGCCCGGATCCGCCGACAGCAGCTTCTCCGCCAGACCGGGCAGCCACGATTCGGCGTACCGGGTGGACAGCGCGGCGAACCACATCAGCCAGTCCAGCCGCAGGTGGTAGGGCGCGAACTGCGGTGGCCGCCGCCGCGGGTCGCCGGGCTTGCCCTTGAACTCGTACTCGCGCCACACCGTGTTCTCGTCGGGCGCGGGATCGTCGGTCGCCTCGATGACGATCTCGTGCCGCACCTTGGTGACGCTGCCGAACGCGCCGTAGGTGTTGACCAGGTGCAGCCGGTCGAAGCTGGTGTTCATCACCTGCTCGCGCGACACGAGGTTGCGCGCCGGACGATAGCTGAGCACCGCGACGAGCACGGTCAGCCCGATCACGAGAACGTGCTGCCACACCGGCGGTCGGGCCAGTTCCGGCACCGGCGCCGGGATGATGTCCACAACGGACAGCGCGATGGCGATGGTGAGGAAGTTCAGCCAGGAGAAGTTCCCGCTGGCGACCAGCCACAGCTGAGTGAGGATCATCAGCAGCGCGGCCGCGCTCGCGGCGGGTTGCGGGGCGAAGAGCGCGAACGGCACCACGAGCTGGGTGAAGTGGCTGGCCGCGGCCTCGACCTTGTGCAGCGGCTTGGGCAGGTGGTGGAAGTGCCAGCTCAGCGGCCCGGGCATCGGCTGGGTTTCGTGGTGGTGGTAGAGGCAGGTCAGGTCGCGCCAGCACGCGTCGCCGCGCATCTTGATCAGCCCGGCGCCGAATTCGAGCCGGAACAGCACCCAGCGCAGCAGCCACAGCACGAGCACGGGCGGCGCGGTGTCGGCCGGGCCGAGGAAGATCGCCAGGAACCCGGCCTCGAGCAGCAGCGACTCCCAGCCGAACGAGTACCAGATCTGGCCCACGTTGACGATCGACTGGTACAGCAGCCACGGCACCAGCCACGCCAGCATGGTCGCCCACACGGGGGTGTGGTCGAACAGGCCGAGGACGAGCGCGGCCGAGATGACGACGCCGGTCCACGCGACGCCCGCGAACAGCCGGTCCGAGTAGCGCCAGTGGAACAGGCTGGGCGCGCGGCGGAACGGCACGCGGCGGGTGAACCGGGGCACCGGCAGCAGGCCCCGCTCGCCGATCAACGGCCGGAACTGGAGGGCGGCGCCCAGGAACGCGACGAGGTAGATCGCGGCGAGCGCCCGCTGGAACAGCAGCCGGGGCGCCCAGTCACCCGGATCGGCGAGCCACTCCCATCCCACGGCGATCTCCCCTCGCCAGACGAGTGCCGTGAGGCTAGTACCCGGGCGGCCCGGCCCCCAATCGGGAGCTGAATTCGCGACCGCCGCCCGCGCCCCCCACGGGCGGCGGTCGCGAAACCGTTCAGCGCAGCGCCGCGGCCTCGCGCGCCAGCTGCTCGATCCGCCCGAAATCGCCGGCCCGCACAGCGTCCTTCGGGGTCAGCCAGGTTCCGCCGACACAGCCCACTGTGGACAGTGCGAAGTAGGACGGCGCGTTCTGCACCGTGACACCGCCCGTCGGGCAGAACCGCAGCTGCGGCAACGGCCCACCGAGCGCCTTGAGGTAGGCGACCCCTCCGCTGGCCTCCGCCGGGAAGAACTTCAGCGCGGTGATGCCGTGTTCGGCGACGCGCATCGCCTCCGAGACCGTGCTCACGCCGGGCAGGAACGGCAACCCCGTCCCGGACACGGCCTCCAGCAACCGGTCCGTGCAGCCCGGCGTCACCAGGAACGCCGAACCCGCGTCCGCCGCCTGGCGAGCCTGCTCCGGCGTCACCACGGTGCCCGCGCCGACCACGATCTCCGGCACCTCGGCCGCGACCCGCTCGATCGCGGCCAGCCCGGCCGGCGTCCGCAGCGTCAGCTCGATCGCCCGGATCCCGCCCGCGACCAGCGCCTTCGCCAGCGGCACGGCGTCCGCGGCGTCGTCCACCACGACCACCGGCAGCACCGGCGACAACTCGAGCACGTCATGCCCTGTCTTCACGTCTCTCCTCACACTCGCGCGGGCGCACCGAAGTGCCCCGGGGTCATCGGCCCGAACACGCCGGCTCCCTGATCGGCCGGCCCGACCGCGCGGCGCAGCGCGGTGAACAACTCCCGGCCGGTGCCGACCCAGGATGCCTCATCCGGCGGCGCGTCCCGCAGCGGCCGGGCCGCCAGCGTGACCTCGTCCACCAGCACGTCCAGCCGCCCGGCGACCGCGTCGACCACGACCTCGTCACCATCGGCGACCCGCGCCAGCGGACCACCCGCCGCGGCCTCCGGCGTCACCTGGATCGCGGCCGGGATCTTGCCCGACGCGCCCGACATCCGGCCGTCGGTGACCAGCGCGACCCGGTGCCCGCGGTCCATCAGCACACCGAGCGCGGGCGTCAGGCCGTGCAACTCCGGCATGCCGTTCGCCTGCGGCCCCTGGTTGCGGATCACCACGACCACGTCCCGGTCCAGCTCACCGGCCCGGAACGCCTCGGTGAAACCCTCCTGCGAGGTGAACACCCGCGCGGGCGCCCGCACCACGCGGTGCTCCGGCGCGACCGCCGACACCTTCATCACCGCGCGCCCGAGGCTGCCGGACAGCATCCGCAGCCCGCCGTCGGGCGCGAACGGGTTGTCCACCGGTCGCAGCACGTCCTCGTCCAGGCTGCGCGCCGGCACCTCGCGCCAGGTCAGCGAGCCGTCGTCCAGCACCGGCTCCGACCGGTACCGCGACAGCCCGTCCCCGGCCACCGTGCGGACGTCCTCGTGCAGCAGCCCGGCGTCCAGCAGCGAGCCGATGAGGACCTGCACCCCGCCCGCGGCGTGGAAGTGGTTGATGTCCGCGCTGCCGTTCGGGTAGACGCTGGCCAGCAGCGGCACCACCGACGACAGGTCAGCGAAGTCGTCCCAGGTCAGCTCGATCCCGGCCGCCGCGGCGATGGCGACCAGGTGCATCGTGTGGTTGGTCGACCCGCCGGTGGCCAGCAGCGACACCACACCGTTGACCACCGAACGCTCGCTGATCACCTCGGCCAGCGGCGTGTACCCGGCCTCCCGCGACAACGCGACCACCCGCCGCGCGGCCTCTTCGGTCAGCGCGCGGCGCAGCGGCGTGCCCGGGTGCACGAAGCTCGCGCCGGGCAGGTGCAGGCCCATCACCTCGACGACCAGCTGGTTGGAGTTCGCGGTGCCGTAGAACGTGCAGGTGCCCGCCGAGTGGTACGACGCCGACTCGGCCGCCAGCAGGTCCTCCCGGGTCGCGCGGCCCTCGGCGTAGAGCTGCCGCACGCGCGCCTTCTCCTTGTTCGGCAGCCCCGACGTCATCGGCCCGGCCGGGACCAGGATCGCGGGCAGGTGCCCGAAGGCCAGCGCGCCGATCAGCAGGCCGGGCACGATCTTGTCGCACACGCCGAGCAGCAGCGCGCCGTCGAACATCTCGTGCGACAGGGCGATGCCGGTGGCCATCGCGATGACCTCGCGGCTGAACAGGGACAGCTCCATCCCGGCGCGGCCCTGGGTGATGCCGTCGCACATGGCGGGCACGCCGCCGGCGAACTGGGCGACCCCGCCGGCCTCGCGCGCGGCGTCCTTGATCCACGCCGGGAACTCGTCCAGCGGCTGGTGCGCGGAGAGCAGGTCGTTGTAGGCGGACACGATCGCGATGCCGGGCTTGCGCAGCCCGCGCAGGGCGATGCGGTCTTCGCCGCCGCACGCGGCGAAGCCGTGGGCGAGGTTGCTGCACGCGAGGCCGGCCCTGGCGGGCCCCTCGGCGCGGGCGGCGGCCATGCGCGCCAGGTAGGCGCTGCGGGTGGCGGCACTGCGCGCGGCGATGCGCTCGGTGACTTCCTCGACGACGGGGTGGACGGGTGTTCGGGCTTTTCGCACGGGAGAACCACCTGGAACTCGTCGGCTGGTCCGGCTGACGACTTCGCTGGCGTCGCACGGTCGTGACAGTGGACACAGTAGCTGCCGGATCGGCCGGATCAAAATCGATAAAGAAGATCGTTTCAGGTGACCCCGATCACAACATCCACCTACTGTGTGCTACTTGTCACATTGCACGCCGAACGGCAGAGTCGGTACCAGCCCCGGCTCGCCGCCGAACTGACCGGAGGTAGTCATGACCACCACCGAACTCGCCGAACTCCGCCGCACGATCAGGCAGCTCAAGCAGTGCGTCGGCGCCCTGCGATCGCGCTACGGTGACGCCTCCGCGGTCCGCCGCCTCGCCAACGACGTCGACCGCCTGGACATCGACGCGAGCGACCTGGAGCAGCCCAGCGTCCCGGTCCAGCCCAAGCCGCTGGACCCCTCGGCCGTCGTGAAGATCCCCGACGGCCCGTACGACCCGGCCCTGTGGCAGGGGGCCGACGACGAAGGGGTCGGCGGATACCACCGTGACCAGCGGTGAGCGCGCCCGCTACCAACGCCGCTAGCGGGCGCGCCCGGATCACCGCACGCACCCTGCGCACCGACCGGTGGTGGGTGCCGCCGCTGTTCACCACGCTCGGCCTGGCCACGTTCGTCATCTACGCGGGCATCCGCTCATTCGTCCGCACCGCCTACTACGTGCCGGAATACGGCTACCTGACGCCGTTCTACTCGCCGTGCCTGAGCGACTCCTGCGTGCCGGGGTCGGCCCACTTCGGCACGCCGTTCGGGGAGCTGCCGGGCTGGATCCCGCTGGCGTTCCTGTCGCTGCCGTTCCTGCTCGGCTTCCGGCTGACCTGCTACTACTACCGCAAGGCCTACTACCGGTCGGTGTGGTTCTCGCCGCCTGCGTGCGCGGTCGCCGAACCGCACGGCAAGTACACGGGCGAGACCCGGCTGCCGCTGATCCTGCAGAACGCCCACCGCTACTTCTTCTACGTGGCGGTGCTGATCTCGGTGATCAACACCTACGACGCGATCGTCGCGTTCCACGGCGAGACCGGCGGGTTCGGCTTCGGGCTGGGCAACCTGGTGCTGCTCGGCAACGTGATCATGCTTTGGGCCTACACCCTGTCCTGCCACTCGTGCCGTCACGTGGTCGGCGGGCGGCTGAAACACTTCTCCCGCCACCCGGTGCGGTACTGGCTCTGGACCCAGGTCACCAAGCTCAACAACCGGCACATGCTGCTGGCCTGGATCACCCTGGGGACGCTCGTCGTCACGGACCTCTACGTGATGCTCGTGGCGAGCGGCGCCATCCCCGATCTGCGTTTCGTGGACTGACAAGGACGTCAAGGACTCCAAGGACTAGGTGGCAGGCGATGGAAGTCGAGCGGCACAGCTATGACGTGGTGGTGATCGGCGCGGGCGGCGCCGGTCTGCGAGCGGTGATCGAGGCGCGGCAGCGCGGGCTGTCGGTGGCGGTGGTGTGCAAGTCGCTGTTCGGCAAGGCGCACACGGTCATGGCCGAGGGCGGGTGTGCCGCCGCGATGGGCAACGCGAACGAGCGGGACAGCTGGCAGGTGCACTTCCGGGACACCATGCGCGGCGGCAAGTTCCTCAACAACTGGCGCATGGCGGAGCTGCACGCGAAGGAGGCGCCGGACCGGGTCTGGGAGCTGGAGACCTACGGCGCGTTGTTCGACCGCACCGCGGACGGGCGGATCAGCCAGCGCAACTTCGGCGGGCACACCTACCCGCGGCTGGCGCACGTCGGCGACCGCACCGGGCTGGAACTGATCCGCACCATGCAGCAGAAGATCGTCTCGCTGCAGCAGGAGGACCTGCGCGAGTTCGGCGACTACGAGGCCAAGCTGAAGGTCTTCGCCGAGTGCACGATCACCGAGCTGCTCAAGGACGGCGACCGCATCGCGGGCGCGTTCGGGTACTGGCGCGAGAGCGGCCGGTTCATCCTGTTCGAGACGCCGGCCGTGGTGCTCGCGACCGGCGGCATCGGCAAGTCCTTCAAGGTCACCTCGAACTCCTGGGAGTACACCGGTGACGGGCACGCGCTCGCGCTGCGCGCCGGGGCGGACCTGATCAACATGGAGTTCGTCCAGTTCCACCCGACGGGCATGGTGTGGCCGCCGAGCGTGAAGGGCATCCTGGTCACCGAGGGCGTGCGCGGTGACGGCGGCGTGCTGAAGAACTCCGAGGGCAAGCGGTTCATGTTCGACTACGTGCCGGACGTGTTCAAGGGCCAGTACGCCGACTCCGAGGAGGAGGCCGACCGCTGGTACACCGACCAGGAGAACAACCGCCGCACGCCGGACCTGCTGCCGCGCGACGAGGTGGCGCGGGCGATCAACTCGGAGGTCAAGGCGGGCCGCGGTTCGCCGCACGGCGGGGTGTTCCTGGACATCGCCAGCCGGCTCACGCCCGAGGAGATCCGCAGGCGGCTGCCCTCGATGTACCACCAGTTCAAGGAACTGGCCGATGTGGACATCACCGCCGAGCCGATGGAGGTCGGCCCGACCTGCCACTACGTGATGGGCGGCATCGAGGTCGACCCGGACACGGCCGCGTCGAGCGTGCGCGGCCTGTTCGCCGCCGGGGAGTGTTCCGGCGGGATGCACGGGTCGAACCGGCTGGGCGGCAACTCGCTGTCGGACCTGCTGGTGTTCGGCCGTCGCGCTGGTCTCGGCGCCGCGTCCTATGTGGAGGGTCTGGAGACCCGTCCCGCGGTCGCGCAGTCCGATGTCGACAAGGCGGCCCGGACCGCGCTGGTGCCGTTCGACCCGCCTGCCGAAGGCGTCGAGGAGAACCCGTACACACTGCACAACGAGCTGCAGCAGTCGATGAACGACCTGGTCGGGATCATCCGCAAGGCCGAGGAGATCGAGCAGGCGCTGGCCAAGCTGGACGAGATCAAGAAGCGGATCCGCAACGTCACCGTCGAGGGGCACCGGCAGTTCAACCCGGGCTGGCACCTGGCCGTCGACCTGCGGAACATGCTGCTGGTCAGCGAGTGCGTAGCGCGGGCCGCGCTGATGCGCACCGAAAGCCGTGGCGGGCACACCCGCGACGACTACCCGCGGATGGATTCCCACTGGCGCAACAAGCTGCTCGTGTGCAGCGCGTCCGGGGACGATCCGCTGGCGCTGGAGGTCACGGTCACGCCGAAGGACCAGGAGCCGATGCGGCCCGAGCTGCTGGAGCTGTTCGAGCTCAGCGAGCTGGAGAAGTACTACACCGACGAAGAGCTGGCCGACCACCCGGGGAGGCGGGCATGAGCTACAAGGCTTCGTTCCGGGTCTGGCGCGGGGACGCGAACAGCGGCGGGCTGCAGGACTTCACCGTCGAGGTCAACGAGGGCGAGGTCGTGCTCGACATCATCCACCGGCTGCAGGCCACGCAGTGCTCGGACCTGGCGGTGCGGTGGAACTGCAAGGCGGGCAAGTGCGGGTCGTGCTCGGCGGAGATCAACGGCCGCCCGCGGCTGCTGTGCATGACGCGGATGTCGGTGTTCGCCGAGGACGAGGTCGTCACCGTGACGCCGATGCGGACGTTCCCGGTGATCCGCGATCTGGTCACGGACGTCTCGTACAACTACACGAAAGCGCGCGAGATCCCCGCGTTCACCCCACCGGCCGACCTGAAACCGGGCGAGTACCGGATGAAGCAGGTCGACGTGGAGCGCTCGCAGGAGTTCCGCAAGTGCATCGAGTGCTTCCTGTGCCAGAACACCTGCCACGTGATCCGCGACCACGAGGAGAACAAGGAGAACTTCGCCGGGCCGCGGTTCCTGATGCGGATCGCCGAGCTGGAGATGCACCCGCTCGACGTGGCCGACCGCCGCCACGCGGCGCAGGACGAGCACGGGCTCGGGTACTGCAACATCACGAAGTGCTGCACCGAGGTCTGCCCGGAGAACATCCACATCACCGACAACGCGCTGATCCCGATGAAGGAGCGCGTGGTGGACCGCCGCTACGACCCGGTGGTCTGGCTGGGCAGCAAGATCTTCCGGCGGAAGGCGGACTGATCACCCCTCGTCCGCGAGCGCGGACAACCAGGCGGCCAGCTCCCGCGGCGAGGTGGTGACCCCGTCCGCGCCCACCTCCCTGGCCTTTTCCAGGCGGGACGGCGTCACCTGCCCGCAGTAGAAGAACGCGGGCCCGGTGTAGTTCCCGTGCTCACGCAGGTGGCGCAGGTCGGTGAACCCGGCCTGCGGATCGCCGTCCCGGCTGACGTCGGAGATGATCGCCGTCGGGTTCAGCCGGGTGAGCGTCGCCATGGCCTCGTCCCGGTTCGTGGCGGTCTCGACGCGCGCGCCGGCCGCGCGGAACAGGTCGGGCAGCGATCCGGTGTCCGCGGGGTTGTCGTCGATCCACAGCACCCGCATGCCGAGCAGCGACCCGGCCGGGGGCGCGCCGTAGGCCCGCGCGCCGGTGTGCAGGGGGCGGCGCAGCCACCGCCCGTCCCGCGGCAGGCTGCGCACCAGCTCGACGAACTCCTTGTCCTTGGCCAGTTCCGGGAAGCCGACGGGCAGTTCCTGGGTGACGCTGTCCAGGTCGGCGGCGGTGCCCGCCGGCGTGACGCCGGTGGCCGCGAACAGCCGGTCCCTGGCGGCCGGGTCCAGCTCCGCGCCGCGCCGGACGTGCTCGCGGAAGTCGTGGTAGTCCAGGAAACGGGTGATCAGCGCGGGTCCTTCGAGCGCGACCATGGTGTGGAACTCGGGGTAGAAGTGCCGGAGCAGGACGACCTTGACCAGCGTCGCCGCGTCCAGGTCGTCGCTGCCGCGGCCGAGGTGGTGCTCCAGCACGAAGCTGTTGATCAGCCGCTTGATGCGCCGCGGGTTGCGGCCGGTGCGCTCGATCAGGAGCCTCTTCATGGCGTCGTCGAAGAGGTGCGCGGTGCCGGAACGGCTCACGTAACCGTCCACCAGTTTCCGCGCCAGCGCCTCGCTCGGCGGCGGCACGGGGTAGCTGACCTGGATGATCTTCTCCAGGTACCGCACGCCGGCGCCGGGGTCGTCGTGGCCGACGGCGCGCCAGAGCACGGCCTGGTCGCAGGCCAGCACGAACACGATCCCCGGCGAGTCCAGGTAGAGCTTGATCGCCTCGCAGACCTCGAAGATCCGCTCGTCCGAGCAGCGGTCGAGGTCGTCGACGAAGACCACGAGCAGTCGCTGCCCGGCGCCGCCACCCCGCTCCAGCCAGTCGGCCGCCATCTCCCGGACGACCGTGTTGATCTCGTTGCGCGCCTTGGCATCCACGCTCAGCGCGCGCCACACCGCGTCCACCACCTGGCCGAGCCCGAAGACGCTGGACACGACGAGCGAGGCGGCGCGCAGCCCGCCGACGACGTGCGTGCGCCGCAACGCGCCGCGGATGACGCGCCGCACCACGTTGCGGTCGAAGCTCAGCAGCACGGACTTGATCAGGCCCTCGACGGCGCCCGCGCGCTCGGCGGTCCAGGCGTTGAACCACACCGTGCTGACCGCAGGGTCCGCGCTCAACGCGGTGTCGAGGCCGCGCAGCAGGCTGCTCTTGCCCATGCCCCACCCGGCGTCGACGGCGACGGTGAACGGCGCCGCGTCCCGGGAGGCGAGGATCAGCTCCGCGAGGTTGCCCGCGATGACCGTCGACTCCAGGAGGTCGGTGTTGCCGCCCTCGCCGACAGGGGAGTCGTTGAGGACCGAGTAGCCCCCGGGCGGCTCGGTGACGGTGAACCCGTCGTCGTCGAAAGCGGTCACCCCTGGTTTATACCGGTCACCGCGACGCCATCGCGTCGACCGCGGCCGGGTCCAGCACCTCGTCCGCGACGAGGCCGGCCACGCCGGTCAGCGTGGTGTTGACCCCGATCGTGCAGGGCCCGATGTCGAGGCTGTCCAGCGAGCTCGTGTGTGCGCCTGCCAGCACCACCTCGCTCAGCCCCTCCAGGAACGGCGGCAGCACCCCGATCGCCCCGCCCACCCGCAGGTAGCGCGGGTTCACGATGGTCACCACGGTCGCCAGCACGGTGCCCACCAGACGGCCGGCCTCGCGCGTCACGCGGACCGCCTCGGGGTGTCCGGCACGCACCCGGCGCAGCACGTCGTCGGCGCTGCGCACGCCCGTCGGCCGCAGCGTCCGGATCACCGCCTGCCCGCTCGCGATCGCCGAAACACAGCCCCGCCGCCCGCAGTCGCAGCGCAGATCCGACCCCTCGATGCGGATGTGGCCCACCTCGCCCGCGCAGCCGGTCTCGCCGCGGTGCACCCGTCCGGAGATCACCATGCCCGCGCCGATCCCGGTGCCGACCTTCACCCCGACCAGCGCCGCCCGCGGCCGGTCCATGTCGCAGTACGCGCCGAACGCCAGCGCGTTCGCGTCGTTCTCCAGGAACACCGGCACCGACAGCGCGTCGGCGAAGGTGTCGCGCAACCGCACCCCGAGCCACTCCGACATCGACGGCGGCGCGATCGTCGTGCCGGCCTCGTGGTCGATCTGCCCCGGCACGCTCAGCCCGAACGCGCACAGGCTGTCCGCGCGCCCGGCCTCGGCCAGCAGCTTGCGGCCCGTCTCCAGCAGGAAGGACAGCGTTTCCGCGGGCCGGTGCCCCACCGGCAACGGGCGGTGGACCTGGCCGAACACGGTCCCGCGCAGGTCGACCACGGCGATCGTCGCGTGCCGCTGGCCGATGTCGCCCACCAGCGCGGTGCGGCCCACGTCGTCGGCGGTGAGCATCTCGGCGGGACGGCCGCCGCTGGAGGCCCGGTGCCCGACCTGCCGCAGCAGCTTCAGCCGCTGCAGCACGTCGAGCCGCTCGACCAGGGTCGGGCGGGACAGACCGGTCCGATCCTGCAGTTGCTGCCGCGTCAGCGGCCCCTCGCTGCGCAGGATCGCGAGGATGTGGCCCGGCGAGGTGGGCGAGCCGGTGCGTGCCGGGGGCATGTTGACAGGGTCTCCCGCGAGGACTTATGTTCAATGACCTGACAGAAGTGTAGGCGGCGAAATCTGGGGTGGAACTGAATGCGCGCGGCCCGCCTTACCGGCAGCGGCCCCACCCGTCGTACCGTCCTCCGGGGTCTTTTCCTGGCCGGCGCCGCGTCCACGGCCGCCGGGTGCGTCGGCTTCGCGACCACGGGCGGCGGCGGCATGGTCTTCCTGTCCACGCAGTTCCGGCCGGCCGCCGAGGCCGAGCGCTTCCGCTCGTTCCTGGCCGGCGCGGTCCCGGGCTCGGTGAGCTACGTCACGATCGAAGAAGGCCCGTTCGCCAGCCAGGTGCAGAGCCAGGTCGGCGCCGGGCGCACCCAGGTCGGCCTGCTCGGCGGCTCGCACAGCGACCTCGCGCCGCTCGCTGGGGAGTACCTCGAAGACGTCTCCGCGGTGCCTTCCGGCCAGGGGATCCCCGAGGAGTTCCGGGCGCTGGCCAGGGCGGGCACCCAGCAGTCCTGGTACGTCCCGTGGGCGCAGGCCAGCTTCGTGCTTGCCGCGCACGAGGACGCGCTGGCCCACCTGCCGCCGGGCGCCGATCCGGAGACGCTGACCTACGACCAGCTCCTGGACTGGGCCATCGCCGCCCGCCGCGCCAACGGCAACCAGCCGGTCCTGGGCCTGCCGTGCGGGCCGAAGGGGCTCATCCACCGGTTCCTGCAGGGCTACCTGCTGCCCTCGTTCACCGGCGGCCAGATCACCACCTTCCGCTCGCCGGAGGCCGTCACCGCGTGGCAGTACCTCAAGGAGCTGTGGGCCAACACCAGCCCGTCCAGCACCACCTACGACTTCATGCAGGAGCCGCTGCAGGCCGGTGCGGTGAAAGTCGGCTGGGACCACGTCGCGCGCCTGGTCTCCGCGCCCGGTGACGAGCCGCGGCGGTGGCGCATGCTGCCCGCGCCGCGCGGCCCCCGCGGCCTCGGCTACATGGCCGTCGTGCTCGGTCTCGCGATCCCGAAGGGCAGCACCGACCGCCGCCAGGCCGAGCAGGTGATCCAGGCCCTGTCGACCCCGCAGGCGCAGGTCGGGCTGCTGCGCTCGAACGGGTTCTTCCCGGTCGTCGACGCGCAGATCCCCGCGGATCTGCCGCCCGCGCTGCAGATGGAGGCCGGCGCGGTGCAGCGCCAGCGGGACGCGCCGGGCTCGGTCCTGTCGCTGCTGCCGGTCGGCCTCGGCACCCGCGAGGGCGAGGTCACCAAGGCGTTCAAGGACTCGTTCCAGGCGATCGTCCTCGGCGGCGCCGACATCCAGTCGACTTTGGACAGTCAGGCGCGGGTGCTGCAGAAGGTGTTCGACGACCTGAAGGTGCCGTGCTGGGCGCCCGATCCGCCGTCCGAGCGTTGCGAGGTGGGCTGACATGGCCGTGACCACCGCACCCGCGCCGGTCCAGACCCCGGTGGCGAAGCGCCGCCGCCTGTCCGGCTCGCCGTGGCTGCTGCTCGCGCCGTCGATCGTCTTCATGCTGGCCCTGTTCGGCTGGCCGGTGATCCAGGCACTGATCTCCGCGTTCACCGACGATTCCGGCTTCACGCTCGCCGCGTGGGAGCGGCTCTTCGGCGACCCGTACTTCCTGCGGGCGCTGCGCAACACCCTGCTGCTGATCGTCATCGTGGTGCCGGTCCAGCTCGTGCTGGCCGTCGCGATGGCGCTGCTCGTGCAGGCCCGGCCGAAGTTCCTGTCCGGCCACTTCTACCTGTGGACCATCCCGCTCGCGGTGTCCGAGCTGGCGGCCGGCCTGGTGTGGCTGTCGGTGTTCGACAGCCGCGGCTACCTGAACTCGCTGCTGGTGTCCTGGGGCATCTCGGACACCGGCGTGCAGTGGCTGACCTACACCAACACCGGCACGATGCTGCTGGCCGTGGTGATCGCGGAGATCTGGCGCGCCACGTCGCTGGTGTTCGTCATCGTCGTGGCCGGCATCCAGATGGTGCCCAAGGACTTCGACGAGGCCGCGCAGGTGTTCGGCGCGAGCGCCTGGCAGCGGCTGTGGCACGTGACCCTGCCGCAGCTCAAGCCGAGCCTGCAGGTCGCGCTGATCCTGCGCACGATCCTGGCGCTGCAGGCGTTCGCGGTCGCGCAGGCCCTCACCGGCCGGGACTTCCCGCTGCTGGTCGGGGAGACCTACCAGTGGTACGTGAACCTGCAGAATCCGGCGGTCGCCAGTGCCGCGGCGCTCGTCGTGCTGGCGCTGTCCCTGGCGACGGCGTTGTTCTACCTGCGCACCATGCGGCAGCAGGAGGCGGCCAAGTGACCACGACCCTGCCCCCGATCGACCGGGCGCCGCTGCGTCGCCGCCGTCGCCGCGCGGTCGCCGTCCAGGTCGCGTGCATCCTGATCAGCCTGTTCATGCTCGTGCCGATGGTCCTGATCGGCCTGGCCGCGGTGTCCTCGCCGCAGGCGCTGCTGGAGTTCCCGAAACCGCTGATCCCGAGCGGGTTCTCCGGGGACACGCTGCTGGCGTTCGTCCAGGCCACCGGCACCATCCCGGCGCTGGGCAACTCGCTGCTCGTCGGCGTCTACACGGTGGTGCTGTCGCTGCTGGTCGGCGCGCCCGCCGGGTACGCGCTGGCGCGGCAGGTGTTCCGCGGCAAGGACGCCTACCAGGTGTTCATGCTCCTGGCCCGCGCGCTGCCGATCGTGGTGCTGTCCGTGCCGCTGGCGACGATGTTCCTGAACACCGGCGTCTACGACACGGTGTTCTCGGTGACGCTGCTGCACACCACGCTCGCGATGCCGACCACCGTGCTGATCAGCGCGAGCATCTTCGTCTCGGTGCCCACCGACGTGGAGGAAGCGGCGCAGGTGTTCGGCTGCAGCCGGTTCGAGGCGGCGCGCCGGGTCGTGTTCCCGATGGCGCTGCCGGGCCTGGCGGCGTCCTCGATCTTCACGTTCGTGTTGTCCTGGAACGAGATCCTCGGCGCCGCCGTGATCACGCTCGGGCACCGGACGCTGCCCGCACAGGTGCTGGCCTCGCTCGGGGAGGCGCCGCAGGCCTACCGGTTCGCCGGCGGCTTCGCGCTGATCCTGCCCGCGCTGGTGTTCATCTTCGTGATGCGCCGGTACCTGGTGAACATGTGGGGGACCACGCTGCGATGAGGGAGCGCAATGGCTGAGGTCGTCTTGCACGAGCTCGTGAAGACCTACCCGGGCGGCACCGCCCGCGCCACCGACGAGGTGTCGCTGGAGGTGGCCGACGGCGAGTTCATGGTCCTGCTCGGCCCGTCCGGCTGCGGCAAGACCACGCTGCTGCGGATGGTCGCCGGGCTGGAGACCCCGGACGCCGGGCAGATCGTCATCGGCGGCCGCGACGTCACCTACCTGGAACCGCGGCGGCGCAACCTGTCCATGGTGTTCCAGTCCTACGCGGTGTTCCCCAACAAGAAGGTCGCCGACAACATCGGCTTCGGCCTGCGGGTGCACGGCGTGCCGGCGGACGAGGTGCGCAAGAAGGTCGAGTGGGCCGCGGAGCTGCTGCAGCTCACGCCCTACCTGGACCGGTACCCGGCGAAGCTGTCCGGCGGCCAGCGGCAGCGCGTCGCGGTGGCGCGGGCGATCGTGATGGACGCCGACGTGCTCCTGATGGACGAGCCGCTGTCCAATCTGGACGCTCTGCTGCGGCTGTCCTTCCGCGCGGAGCTGAAGAAGCTGGTCAACGAGATCGGCGTGACCACCCTGTACGTGACGCACGACCAGGTCGAGGCGCTGTCGCTGGGCGACCGGGTCGCCGTCATGCGCGACGGCCGCATCGCCCAGTGCGGCGACCCGGTCGCCGTCTACACCGAGCCCGCGGACGAGTTCGTCGGTGGCTTCCTCGGCAGCCCGCCGATGAACTTCCTCATCGGCACCGTCAGCGACGACGGCTCGCGGATCGACTTCGGCGGCCAGACGCTGCCGGTCCCGGGCGCGCTGAAGACGTTCGGGGGCAAGGAGTTGCGGCTCGGCATCCGGCCGGAGTCGATCACGGTGGCGCCCGGCGCGGACGGCCTGCGCTGCGAGGTGCAGGTGTACGAGCCGCTGGGCTCCTCGACGCTGCTCACCACGGAGCTGTGCGGGCAGGTGCTGAAAGTGCAGGCCGCGGCTGGTTTCCGCGCCGAGCCCGGCCAGACCCTGACGCTGGGCCTGCCACCGGAGCAGTGCCGGTGGTACGACCCCGAAACCCAGCTCCTGTTGGAGGCGAAGTAGATGACCGTCGACGTCACCAGTCCCTGCGAAGGAGCCGCCGGCGGCAGAAGACCGGTCCGCTACGCCAGGCCCACCCTGGCCGCGCGGGCCGCACGAGTGCTGAGGGACAACGACACCGGTGCCGTGATCACCGCGGCGCCGCGGCTCTACCCGCACATGTGGAGCTGGGACGCCGCGTTCATCTCGATCGGCCTGGCCCGGCTCGACCTGCCGCGCGCGGTCGCCGAGCTGGAGACCCTGTTCAAGGCGCAGTGGCGCAACGGGATGGTGCCGCACATCGTCTTCACCGACGACGACGCGTACTTCCCGGGCCCGGACCGCTGGGGCACCGACACGGCGGTCGACGGGCCGCGCGACGTGCGCACCTCGGGCATCTGCCAGCCGCCGGTGCACGCGATCGCGGTGCAGCGGATGCTGGAGATCGCGCGCACGTCCTCGCCGGAGGACCGCGCCGACGCCGAGCGGTTCGCCCGCTCGATCTGGCCCAGGCTGTACTCCTGGCACCGCTGGCTCGTCGAGTACCGCACCCCGGGGTCGAGCGGGCTGATCGCGATCGTGCACGGCTGGGAGTCCGGAATGGACAACTCGCCGCGCTGGGACGTGCCCTACGCGGCGGTCAACCCGGGCGACGAGCTGCCGCCGTACGTGCGTAAGGACGTGCGCGTCATCGGCGACCCGAGCGAGCGGCCGACCGACAAGGAGTACGACCGCTACCTATGGCTCATCGAGGAGATGCGCCGCGCGGGCTACGACCAGAAGGAGATCGTGCGCCGCTCCAGCTTCCTGGTCGGCGACGTGTTCATCACCGCGCTGTTCGCGGTGTCCTGCGACGTGCTGATCGAGCTGGGCACGGAGTTCGGCCAGGCCGAGGACAAGCTCGCGGACCTGGCGCTGTGGGCCTCGCGGGCGCGGGACGCGGTGGCGGCGAGCTGCCACGCGGTGTCCGGCATGGCCCGCGACCGCGACCTGCGCGCCAACCGGTGGCTCGACACGCAGACGATCGCCGGGTTCGCGCCGCTGCTGTGCGGCGGCGCGCCGGACGAGGTCCAGTTGCGCCTGCTGTCGCTGCTGGACAGCGACCGCTGGTGCGGCCACCCCGGCCTGCTGGCGCCGGTGCCGCCGTCGGTGTCACCGATGCGGCCGGGCTTCAACCCGCGCCAGTACTGGCGCGGTCCACAGTGGCCGGTGGTGAACTGGCTGTTCGGGTGGGCCTTCGAGCGCCGCGGCTGGCATGAGCGTGCCCGCAAGCTGCGGGAGGCCGGACTGCGGCTGACCGACGACGGCGCGTTCGGCGAGTACTACGAGCCCTTCACCGGCGAACCGCTGGGCAGCACCGACCAGAGCTGGACGGCGGCCGTGGTGCTGGACTGGCTCTGCGCCGACGCCGACTGACGCGGTCACCACCAGGGCGACGTCCGGCGGCCGCCGAGGACGAGGCGGCCGTCCCGCACCTCGAAGGACGCGCCGTCGGTCAAGTTGTCCGGCAGCGCGGAGCCGTGCAGGCGCTCCAGCCGGACCGGCATCGGTTTCGACCAGATGTGCTCGCGCCCGTCGACGCGGAAGCCCAGGGCGATCTCGTACGTGGCCGACTTGACGGAGGCGAGCGCGACGTGGAAGCGCTCCACACCGCCGGGCTCGATCGCCCTGGACAACGCGTAGTCCCGCCGCTGTCCGGGCTCCGCGTCGAGCACCACCGCGTGCACCGTGGACGGGGGTACCGCGTTGTGGCTGACCTCGTGGAACTCGTAGGAGAACCCGTGGTCGCCGAGCCAGAGCACCCCCGGCGAGACCGGTTCGTCGAGGGCGCACCGCACGTCGGTGCGGGTGATCTCGTGGGAGTTCCCGTCCTCGGTTTCGTAGCTCCCCGTCACGGTGATGCCGACCGGCACCGCCGCCGTCTCCGGGAGAGCGCCGACGTAGCGGAGGTGCCACTGCTGGCGCGGGCTGTCACCGCGGGGGAGGTTCTCGAAGTACTCGCTGACGTGCCAGCGCTCGTGGTGGGACAGCAACGCCCGGAAGTCCGCCGACGCGCGGATCGAGTCGTCCTCCCGCCGCATCGCTTCGACGACGCTGGGCAGGAACTCCGCCCGCCGTCGCCTCAGGTCGCCGATCGCGCCGGCGATGGCGGGGTCCGGGTCGAGGCGGAGCACCGGAACCGTCGCCCCCGGCTCCACGACGGGAACCGTCACCTCCGACTGCGCGGGGAACAGGTCCGGCAGAACCGGGTCGACGAGCCGCAACCGCATCCGCCTGGCCGCGCCCCAGCCCGCGTTGCGCGCCGAGACGACCACGGACCGGCCCCGCACCGCGTAGCTGTAGGACAACACCGGCGCCCGGTCCACGGTGACGCCCTTGACGAGCACCGAGAAGGAATCGAGGAACGCCGTCGCGTCCCCGCGGTTGACGAACTTGCAGTCGATCGCGCCGACCTCGAACTTCTGCTCGAGCACCTCGTACCGGTTGTCCGTGGCCGGGTTGGCGGCCGGACTGGACAGTTCCGGGTCGAGCGCGGTGCCCACCAGGGACACCACCGCCTGCTTGGGCCGGGTGCGGCGCGGGAGCAGCGCGGTGAGCACGAATCCCGCGAACCCGAACACCACGGCCACCACGGCCAGCCAGAACACCTTCGACACGATCGAATCGACCAGCGTGAACGTCTCGTTGCCCTGCAGCGGGGACAACACGCTGAGGTTGAGCACCTGCTGGTAGAGCAGGTAGAGGATCACCACGGCCAGGCCGGCGAGCGTGAGCGGCGTCTTCAGCTTGCCGATGATCTTGGCGAACGTTTCGAGGTGGTTTCCCATGTGGCGTCACTTCCCGGCCAGGACCAGCGGATGATCCATGTTATCCGCGGGCGCGGCGGTGACGGTGCGGAAACGAAAAGAGGGGCGTGACGGCAGCCGTCACGCCCCTCGTTCTCGCCTGAATCAGGCCACGCCCACGACGTCCTCCGTCGTCGGCGGGCGCTGGACTTCCACGTGCTTCTTGCTGCGCCGCTGGCGGCGTTCGATGTAGTTCGCCAGCGCGGTGAGCAGCAGGCACAACGCGATGTACATCGCCGCGACCACCAGCGTGGACGGCACGATCGGGCGGCCGAATGTGCCCTGCGAGCCGATGTAGCGGGCGTAGTACAGCAGCTCGGGGTAGGTGACCAGGAACCCGAGCGCGGTGTCCTTGAGCAGCACCACGAGCTGGCTGATGATGGTCGGCAGCATCGACCGGACCGCCTGCGGGATCAGGACGAGCGTCATCACCTGCGTCTTGCGCATGCCCAGCGCGTACGCCGCCTCGCTCTGGCCCCTCGGCAGCGCCAGGATGCCGGCGCGGAAGACCTCCGCCAGCACCGACCCGTTGTACAGGGTCAGGCCCAGCACCACGGCGGCGAACGGCGGCAGGGACACGCCCAGCACCGGTGCGCCGTAGTAGAAGAGGAACATCAGGATCAGCAGCGGGATGGCGCGGAAGAACTCGACGACGGCGGTGGAGACGCCGCGCACCCACGCGTGGTCGGACAGCCGCCCGGCCGCGAAGATCGCGCCGAACACCAGCGCCAGGACCGCGCCGAGCGCGAAGGCCTGCAGCGTGGCCAGCAACGCGTCCACGAGGTCGCGCTGGACCTGGGCGTACTGGAGCCACTCCCAGCGCCGCGCGGAGAACTGGCCGCTGTCGATGAAGCGCCAGATGATGTAGGCGATCACCGCGGCCACGATCAGGCTGCCGACCACGGCCAACACCCGGTGGCGGGCACGCGCCTTGGGACCGGGGACGTCGAACAGGACGTTGCTCATCGCGCCACGCTCCAGCGCTTCTCGAGGGTCCGCTGGATGAACGACAGGACCGCGACCAGGATGATGAACCCGAGGGCGACCCACAGCAGGCCGACCAGCTGGTTGTCACCGCGCTCGGACAGGTACTGCCGGATCGCGCCCGCCTCGGCGACGGAGAACCCGGCGGCGATGGTGGTGTTCTTCAGCAGCGCGATGAGCATGCTCATCAGCGGCGGCACCACCGAGCGGATGGCCTGCGGCAGCACGATCTGGCCGAGGATCTGGGTGAAGGTCAGCCCCAGCGCGCGGGCGGCCTCGGCCTGGCCGACGGGGACGGTGTTGATGCCCGAGCGGACGACCTCGCAGATGAACGCCGAGGTGTAGAGCGTCAGCGACACGACCGCGGCGGTGAAGTAGCTCAGGTCGAGGATGTCGAGCAGCGGGTAGGCGAACACCAGGAACACGAACACCAGCGTCAGCGGGGTGTTGCGGAGCAGTGTCACGTAGGTGGCGCCGACGGCGCGGAACACCGGGACCGGGCTGACCCGCAGGCCGGCCAGGAACGTGCCGAAGATCAGGCTCGCCACACCGGATATCAGGAACAGCTTGATCGTGGTCCAGAAGAACGGACCGTAGAGGTCCAAGTTGTCGAGCAGGACGTCCATCGGGCCTTCCCCGCCGCGGTTCGATTGATGGGTGGAAACGGGTGTGGCCGGTGAGCGCGCTCGCGCTCACCGGCCACAGAGGAGTGTCAGTAGCGCTGGATCGCCGGCGGCGTCGCGGCCGAGCCGGACTTGCCGAGGGTGGCGTCGTAGATCTTCTGCCAGGTGCCGTCGTCGATGGCGGCCTGCAGCAGGTCGTCCACCTTGCCGCGCAGCGCGGCGTCGTCACGGGGCAGGCCGATGCCGTACGGCTCCTGCGAGAACGTCTTGCCGACGACCTTCAGGTTGTCCGGGTCCTGCGCGGCGAAGCCCTTGAGGATGGCGTCGTCGGTGGTGACGGCGTCCACCTCCTTGGTGATCAGCTTCTCGACGCACTGCGAGTACTTCTGGAACTCCACGATGTTCGCGGGCTCGGTCAGCTGCTGGTCGCGCACGCGCTGGATCGGGGTCGACCCGGTCACCGAGCAGACCTTCTTGCCCTTCAGGGTCTCCGGGCCGGTGATCGAGGTGTCGTCCTTGCGCACCAGCAGGTCCTGCCCGGCCATGAAGTACGGGCCGGCGAAGGAGACCTGGCCCTTGCGCTTGTCGGTGATGGTGTAGGTGCCGACGTAGTAGTCGACGTTGCCGTTGGTGATCGCGGCCTCACGCGCGGCCGAGTCGACCGTGGTGAAGGTGATCTTGCTCTCGTCGAAGCCGAGGCCCGCGGCGACCATCTTCGCGATCTCGATGTCGAAGCCCTGGAACTTGCCGGTCGTCGGGTCCTTCAGGCCCAGGCCCGGCTGGTCGTCCTTCACGCCGATGGTCAGCTTGCCTGCGCCCTTGATCTTGGCGAAGGTCGGCGAGCCGGCCACGTCCACGTTCTGGGCCACCGTGTAGGTGGGCAGCGCGGCGGCGTCGGTTCCGGTGTCCCCGGTGCCGCCGGAGGGGGTCCCCTCCTTGCCACAAGCGGTCAGCGTCAGGGCGCCGACCAGCAGGCCCGCTGCCAGGGTGCGGATCTTCATCTGGATTCCTGTTCTCCCGGGATCGAGCGGCGCCTGCCGGGCGCCGCGGGAACTCAACTAGTGCGTCAGGATCTTGCCGAGGAAGTCCTTGGCGCGGTCCGACTTCGGCTTGGTGAAGAACTCGTCCGGCGACGCGTCCTCGACGATCTCCCCGTCGGACATGAACACCACGCGGTTCGCCGCGCGACGGGCGAAGCCCATCTCGTGCGTGACCACGAGCATCGTCATGCCTTCCTTGGCCAGCCCGGTCATGGTGTCCAGAACCTCCTGGACCATCTCCGGGTCCAGCGCCGAGGTGGGCTCGTCGAACAGCATCACCTTCGGCTTCATCGCCAGCGCCCGCGCGATCGCCGCACGCTGCTGCTGACCGCCCGACAGCTGAGCCGGGTACTTCTGCGCCTGGTTCGCGATGCCCACCCGGTCCAGCAGCTGCATCGCGGTCTTGCGCGCCTCGTCCTGCCCGATCTTGCGGACCTTCACCGGCGCGAGCATCACGTTCTCGACGATGGTCTTGTGCGCGAACAGGTTGAACGACTGGAACACCATGCCGACCTCGGCGCGCAGCGCGGCGAGGGCCTTGCCCTCCGCTGGCAGCGGCTGGCCGTCCACCTCGATCTCGCCGGAGTTGATCGGCTCCAGCCGGTTGATCGCGCGGCACAGCGTCGACTTGCCGGACCCGGACGGGCCGAGCACCACGACGACCTGGCCCTTGGGCACCTCGAGGTTGATGTCCTTGAGCACGTGCAGGTCACCGAAGAACTTGTTCACGCCCGCAGCCCTGATCATCGCTGGTGCTGACGTAGCTGTGCTCATCTGCCCTCCATAGCCAGGCTCACTCGGCGATCTAACACCGTGACGCGCCCCCGCGCCCGTAAATCGAATCAAACGCAACCTAGGTGTCATCCGTTTTGGCCGGTTCCGGACGCACGGTGACCCCGGGTGCCGGTAACTGTAGTCAGGCGAGCGGTGCAGTTCGGACGGGGTCGCTTCGCTCGAACGGGGCACACCGCTGCGCTCGGCGTCGTCACGTTCGATACTCGGTTCGTGACCGCACGCAACCTCCGCAAGACGGCCGCCGCGCTCGTGCTCGGCGCGGGGCTGTGCACGCTCGCCGCCCCCGCCGCGCACGCCGACGGGGTCAGCCTGAAAGCCGGCCCGTACCCGACGCAGGCGGACTGCCAGTCGCAGCTCCCGTCCTGGCCGGGCCACATCTGCACGTTCATCCCGGACCTGCTGCCCGGCCCGATCCCCGAAGGCTGGTACGTAGCGCTGCGAACTTAGGCCTGTCCAGACGCCTTGCGTGCCGGTGCGGGTGGCGGCCCCTCCCGTCTGGCCGCCACCAGCCTCAACGGACACGCTGCGCGCGGCGGCCTCGATTCCAGGCGGCCCCTGGCTGTGGGATCGCCTCCGCATGAATTCCCACCCACCGGCCCGGCCACCACCCCTGACGGACGCGCTCCGCGCGGCAGTGTGAACCACCGCGTCGGCGCTGTCCTCGCCAGGAACCGCCCACCCGTCGCCCACCACCACCCTCAATGGACGCGCTCCGCGCGGCGGCGCCGGCTCAAACCCGGGGCGGTGCCGGCTGCGCAGGTGGTGCGGCGGCTCCGCCGCCGGAAGCAAGAACGCTGACGCGCGCGAAGGCGGGCAACCCCGAAGAGTTACGCTGGTAGCCGTCATGGCTTGTCTTACCAGCGAACACGGTGCCCGATGAACGGTGGCAAAACCTACCAGATCCGCACGTTCGGCTGCCAGATGAACGTGCACGACTCCGAGCGGCTCGCGGGCCAGCTGGAGGAGGCGGGCTACGTTCCGGCGGGCGCCGACGACGCGCCCGACCTCGTCGTGTTCAACACGTGCGCGGTGCGCGAGAACGCGGACAACAAGCTCTACGGCACCCTCGGGCACCTGCGCCCGGCCAAGGACGCCAACCCGGACATGCAGATCGCCGTCGGCGGCTGCCTCGCCCAGAAGGACCGCGGCGAGATCGTCAAGCGCGCGCCTTGGGTGGACGTCGTGTTCGGCACCCACAACATCGGCGCCCTGCCGGTGCTGCTGGAGCGCGCCCGGCACAACGCCGAGGCCGAGGTGGAGATCCTCGAGTCGCTGGAGACGTTCCCCTCGACGCTGCCCGCGCGGCGCGAGTCGGCCTACTCGGGCTGGGTCTCGATCTCCGTGGGCTGCAACAACACCTGCACCTTCTGCATCGTGCCGTCGCTGCGCGGCAAGGAGCGCGACCGGCGGCCCGGCGAGGTCCTGGCCGAGGTCGAGGCGCTCGTCGCCGAGGGCGTGCTGGAAGTGACGCTGCTCGGGCAGAACGTCAACTCCTACGGCGTCGAGTTCGGCGAGCGGGACGCCTTCTCGAAGCTGCTGCGCGCCTGCGGCGGCATCGACGGCCTGGAGCGGGTCCGGTTCACCTCGCCGCACCCGGCCGCGTTCACCGACGACGTCATCGACGCGATGGCCGAGACCCCGAACGTCTGCCCGCAGCTGCACATGCCGCTGCAGTCCGGTTCGGACCGGGTCCTGCGCGAGATGCGCCGCTCCTACCGGTCGAGCCGGTTCCTGTCCATTCTGGACAAGGTGCGCGACCGGATCCCGGACGCGGCCATCACCACCGACATCATCGTCGGGTTCCCCGGCGAGACCGAAGAGGACTTCCAGGCCACGCTCGACGTCGTGCGCGAGGCCCGGTTCTCCAGCGCGTTCACCTTCCAGTACTCCAAGCGCCCCGGCACCCCGGCCGCCGAGCTGCCGGACCAGCTGCCCAAGCAGGTCGTGCAGGAGCGCTACGACCGGCTCGTCGAGCTGGTGAACGAGATCGCCTGGGACGAGAACAAGAAGCTGGTCGGGCGCAAGGTCGAGCTGCTGGTCGCCGAGGGTGAGGGCCGCAAGGACACCGAGACCCGGCGGATGAGCGGGCGCGCCCGCGACGGCAGGCTGGTGCACTTCACGCCGACCGGGTCTGCCATCGACGGGTCCGTGCGGCCGGGTGACGTGGTCGAAACAGTGGTCACCTACGGCGCGCCGCACCACCTCGTCGCCGACGGTGACCTGCTTACGCACCGGCGCACCCGCGCCGGTGACAACGTGGAGGCGGGCCGCCGGCCCAAGACCGACGGGGTCAGCCTCGGGCTGCCCTCGTTCGGCCGCCCGGCGCCCCAGCCGGTGACGACGGGCGGGTGCGGGCTGTGAGCGAGAGCGACTACGACCGGCTGGGCACCGACGTCGACGAGGTCGTCACCAAGGCCTCCCGCACTGTCGAGCTGGGCCGCCGCGGGTTCGTCATCGCGGTGCTGGTGTTCGTGTTGCTGGTGGGGCAGCTGCTGCCGTGGGTCGGCCCGCACGTGGGCTGGCAGGTGCTGCTCGGGCAGGGCGGCGGCATCCCGCAGCTGTTCGCGGTCACGTCCACGGTGATCGGCGTGCTGGCCTCCGCGCTGACGCTGATGACGCGCCGCTGGTGGCTGTCGTGGGTGTGCGCGATGGGCGGCTGGTTCGCTTCGGTGGACGGGCTGCTGGCGATCTGGTCGCAGCAGTCGTCAGTCGCCAACGGCGCCACCGGGCGCGGCCCCGGCATCGGCATGGTGATCGCGCTGGTCGCGACCATCCTGCTGGCCGCCCAGTGGATGCGCACCGCCTGGTCCCGCACCTGAGGCGAACCGCGGGGCCAGCGACCGGGCGAGGCCGCGGAACAGCTGCACGTGCGGGTCGCGGTCGCCGGTGCGGGTGGCGAGCACGCTGTGATCCCACGGCGCGTCCACGACCGGCACGCACACCGTGCCGGGCCAGCGGTAGAAGCGCGCGAACGAGCTGAGGGCCGAGCCGGCGCCCCGCCCGGCCGCGACGCTCATCAGCACCTCCTGCGGGGTGACCGCGTGGTCCGGTCCGGGGCGCGGGGCCTCGCCGCCGCGGGCCTCGGTGAAGTACAGGTAGTCCGTGAACGGCCGCGGCGTGTGCGGCGGGAGTGCGACGAACGGCAGGTCCAGGACGTCGGCCAGGCGGAGTTCGTCGGCGGCGGCCAGTTCGGAGTGCGCCGGGATGACGACGATGCGGGCTTCCGTGGTGAGCACGTCGACGGTGATGCGCTCGTCGGTGACGGCGGGCCGCACGAAGGCCACGTCGACGCGGTGTTCGAGCAGCGCGCTGGTGTGCTCGGTGAAGGTGAGGGCCTCCAGGGTGAGGCGCACGTGCGGCCGGAGGTGCCGGAACGCGGCGATGACGGCCGGGGTCAGCTCGGCCGAGCCGTGCCCCATCACGCCGACGCGCAGGGTGTCCGTGTGCTCGGCGAGGTCCGCCATGTCGGTGATGGCGGCGTTGGCGGCGTCGACCAGGCCGCGGGCGTGGCCCAGGAAGCGGTGCCCGGCGGGGGTGAGCCGCACCGGCGCGCGCTCGAACAGCGGCACGCCCAGCTCGCGCTCGAGCTGCTGGACGTGGGCGGTCACGGCCGGCGGGGAGAGGAAGAGGCGCGCCGCGGCCCGGCCGAAGTGCCCTTCTTCGGCCACCGCCAGAAACGAGGCAAGGCGGCGCAGGTCCACGCCCCGACGGTAAGCCCACGGCGCGAGGTACGCCAAGGTGATCTACCACCCGCGGTTGCCGTCCCCCGCTTCCATGGCCGACGCCGGCGGTTGCAGCCGCCCCCAAGCAACGCCCGCGAGGCCCCGGCTGCCACCCGGAACGCTGCCTGCGGTAGCCATCGCGCCACCCCCACAGTCACCGCTGCCATCCGCGACGGCTACCTCTGCCTGCGGCGGCCACCGCGCCGCCCCCACAGCCACCCGCTGCCACCCGTGACGGCCACCGCTGCCTGCGGCAGCACCGCGCCGCTTGCGGTAGCCATCGCGCTGCCCCCACCACGGCTGCCCTCACCACGCGCTGCCCGCACGTGCTGCGTGCGGTCGACACGCGCGGCCGCAGGCACGTGCTGCCCGCCGCCGCGCGCTGCGGGCGGTAGCCACCGCTTCGCCCCAGCCACGCCCGCCTGCGGGAGCCACCGCGCCACCCGCAGCAGGCACCGCGCCGGCCGCGACAGCGTCCAGGCCGCCCGGCCACGCCCCCGGCAGAACCGTTCGGAAATCGTGAACACCCCGCTCCCTCCGAAGCGGCTCGGGTTAGAACCGGGGTATGACGGAGTGTGCCGTGCGGCCCGCGACCTGGCGGGCCTGGCCGCGGGCCGCCTGGTTGATCACCGCCGTGGGGTGGGGCGCCAACCAGTTCTCGCCGCTGCTCGGGGCCTACCGGCGTGAGATGGGGCTCTCCGCGCCGACCGTGACCGGTCTCTTCGCGATCTACGTCCTCGGCCTCGTGCCCGGTCTGCTGCTCGGCGGCCCCGGCGCGGACCGCTACGGTCGGCGGCCCGTGGTGCTCGGCGCGGTCGTCCTCTCGGTGCTCGCGACCGGCGCGTTGCTGCTCGGCGAAGTGGGCGTGCCGTGGCTGGGCGTGGGGCGCTTCGCCTCAGGGTTCGCCATGGGGGCGGTCCTCGCGGCGGGCAGTGCCTGGGTCAAGGAGCTGTCCCACCCGCCGCACGACGACGCGGTCGAGGGGACCGGGGCGCGCCGGGCCAGCCTGTTCCTCTCCGCCGGCTTCGGGATCGGCGGGCTGGTCGCGGCGCTGATCGCGCAGTGGGCGCCGCTGGACGTCGCCTACCTGCCACACCTCGTGCTGTCCGCGGTCGCCCTCGTCGCGGCCCTCAAGGTGCCGGAGACCGCGCCCCGGGCGCAGTCCGGCAAGCGCGTGACCGGCATCCGCGACCCGCGCTTCCGTCGGATGGTCGTCCCGGTGGCGCCGTGGGTTTTCGCCGCGCCCGCGACCGGGTTCGCCGTGCTGCCGTCGCTGGTGGAGTCGCGCCTCGGCGACGCCGAGACGGTCTTCGCGGGCGTCGCGATCGCCGTCGTGCTGGGGGGCGGGCTGCTGATCCAGCCGGTCGGCAGAAGGCTCGCCGCACGCGCGATCCTGCTGCCCGCGCTGATCGGGCTCGCCGCGACCGGCACCGGGATGCTCCTCGGCCTCGCCGCGGCCCTGTCCGCGCAACCCGCCATCGCGTTGCTGGCCGACGCGGCGCTGGGCTGCGGGTACGGGCTGTGCGTCACCTTCGGCCTCACCGAGATCGCCCGCATCGCCCCGCCCGAGGGCCTGGCCCGCCTGGCCTCGGTGTGGTGGGCGCTGACCTACGTCGGCTTCTGCGCGCCGTACGTGTTCGCGCTGCTCACGCAGGTCACGACACCCCCGGTGATCCTCGGGTGCGCGGCGGCGCTGGCATTCCTGACCGGCGCGGGCGTGGCGCTGCGGCACCGGACAGCGCCATCATGACCGGGTGGACATCGCCGACACCGACCTCACCGGCTCCACCTTCCGCGCCTGCGACCTGACCCGCCTGAAGATCGTCGACTCGCGCCTGTGGGACGTGTCCATCTCGGGCGACCTGGCGCGGTTCGCGGTCAACGACGTGGACGTGACGGACTACGTGGAGGCCGAGCTCAACCGCCGCCACCCCGAGCGGACCCAGCTGCGGGCGATGGACGGCCCCGCGGACTTCCGCGCCGGGTGGGCCACCCTCGAATCGCTGTGGACGGACACCGTCGCCCGCGCGCGCCGGCTGCCGGAGCAAGCGCTGCACGAACGCGTCGACGGCGAGTGGTCGTTCGTGGAAACCCTGCGGCACCTGGTGTTCGCGACCGATGCCTGGGTGAGCCGCACGATCCTCGACGAGCCGATGCCCTACCACCCGCTGGCCCTGCCGCAGACGTCCTACCCGGAGCCGGAGAAGCTGCTCGGCGTCGACACCGGCGCGCGGCCCTCGCTCGACGACGTCCTGACAGTCCGCGCGGACCGGATGACGCTCGTGCGGCGGATCGTCGACGGCCTGACCGACGAGGAGCTGTCCCGGCCCTGCCACCGCTCACCCGCGCCCGGCTACCCCGAGGAGCCGCAGCCGGTGGGGAAGTGCCTGCGCGTCGTGATGAACGAGGAGTGCGAGCACCGCCGCTACGCCGTGCGCGACCTCGCGGCGCTGGAGGCTCACTTCGACCGCACCAGCGGCAGGTAGACCTCGTCGACGATCTCGACCAGCACCTCGTCCGGCGCGGTGGGCACGCCCCGCACCAGGAACTCGTTGCGCAGCAACACGATCGCCACCGTGGCGACGCGGGAGTGCAGCGCGGCCGGTGACACCTCACCGCGTTCGACGGCCCGTTCCAGGATCGTCAGCCACGGCGCCGCCGCGTCCTCCGCCGGGTCCTGCAGTTGTCCCAAGAGTTCCGACGCGCCCCCGGCCGCGGCGATCAGCTCGCGCAGGATCGCGCCGAGCGGCGAGCTCCAGTGCCGGTTCGCGCCACGCAGCAGCGCGAGGGCGTCGTCGCGGAGGTTGCCGGTGTCCGGCACCGGCACGGATCGCGTGAGCCGCTGGTAGGCGGCGACCCCGAGGGCCAGCCGGTTCGGCCAGCGGCGGTACAGGGCGTTCTTGTTGGTGCCCGCGCGTGCGGCGACCTTGTCCATGGTCAACGCGGCGAACCCGGACTCGGTCAGTTCGTCCGCCGCCGCCTGGAGGATCGCGTCCTCCAGCTCGGCTCCCCGCCTGCGGGTCCGGGACGGCTCCATGGGTACGCACAGTACCTTATCTGTGTTAAGGTACGGCCAGTACCCTATTTGAGGAGATGGACATGCGAGCCAAGGGCATCAGCTACGACACCGGCTTCCTGCAGAACGGGAAGTTCTCGCGGAGCCGGTTCGAGCCGGAGGAGGTCCAGCGCGAGCTGCGGATCATCCGCGACGACCTGCACTGCACCGCGGTGCGGATCATGGGCGGCGACCCCGAGCGGCTGGAGGTGGCCGCCACGTGCGCGGCCGAGCTGGGGCTGGAGGTCTGGTTCTCGCCGTACCCGTTGGAACTGACCGAAGAGGAGACGCTGAAGCTGTTCGCGGACTGCGCCGAGCGCGCCGAGCGGATCAGACGGCGGGGAGCCGAGGTCGTGTTCGTGGCCGGGGCCGAGCTGAGCCTGATGAACAAGGGTTTCCTGCCCGGCGACGGTATCCGGGAGCGGATCGCGTTCCTGATGGACAACCGCGACCGGATCCCGGAACTCGGTTCCCGGGTGGGGGATTTCCTCGCCAAGGCGGTCGCCGTCGTGCGGGAGCGGTTCGGTGGCCGGGTGACCTACGCGTCCGTGCAACTGGAGCGCGTCGACTGGGCGCTGTTCGACTTCGTCTCGGTGGACCTGTACCGGACGGCCGAGATCGCCGACCGCTTCGCCGACGGGGTCCGGGCCCTCGTCGGGCAGGGCAAGCCGGTCGCGATCACCGAGTTCGGCTCGGCGACCTACCGCGGCGCGGGCGACCTGGGGGCGAGCGCGCTGGACGCGGTGGAGTACGACGAGGACCGCGGCCCGGTCCGGCTGAACGGCGAGTACGAGCGCGACGAGCAGGGGCAGGCCGCGTACGTGCGCGAACTGCTGGAGACGTTCGACTCCGCGGGCGTGGACAGCGCGTTCGTGTTCACCTTCGCGTTGTACGACCACGTGCACCGCCCCGGCGGCGACCCGCGGGAGGACCTGGACCTGGCCAGCTACGGGGTGGTGAAGGTGTTCGAGGACCGCGACGGGCACGAGCTGCCGTGGGAGCCGAAGGCCGCGTTCACGGCGATCGGCGAGTACTACCGGGACCACTGAACGACGGCGGCCCCTCCCCACACGGGGAAGGGGCCGCCACCCGAACCGAAAACCTCAGCGAACCGAAACCTCAGCGGTCCGCGACCGCCTGCTCCGCCGCCTGCATCCACTCGCGCCACTGGGCCGCCTGCTCCTCGGCCTTCTTGGCGCGTCGCTCGTCGCCGGCGGCGCGGGCCTTCGCGGCCTGCGCCTCGAACTGCTCGACCCGCTCGCGGAACTGCGCGGCCCGCGCCTGGGCCTCCGGGTCGCTGCGGCGCCACTGGCTGTCTTCGACCTCGCGGATCCGGTCCTGGACCGCCTTCAGCCGGCCGTCCAGCTCGCGGATCCGCTCCCGCGGCACCTTGCCGATCTCGTCCCACTGCTCCTGGATGCGCCGCAGCTGCGCCTTCGCCGCGTCGAGGTTGGCGCCCGGGTCGATCTTCTCGGCCTCGGCGAGCAGCTCCTCCTTGCGCGTGGCGTTCGCGGCGAACTCGGCGTCCCGCTCGGAGAACGTCGCCGAGCGGCGGGAGAAGAACGCGTCCTGCGCGGCGCGGAAGCGCTGCCACAACGCGTCGTCGGCCTCCTTGGGCGCCCGCCCCGCGGCCTTCCACTCCGTCATGAGCTCCTTGTAGCGCCCCGCGGTCGGGCCCCAGTCGGTCGAGTCGGCGAGCGCCTCGGCCTCCGCGATCAGCTCCTCCTTGCGGGCCTTGGCCGCCGCGCGCTGCTTGTCCAGCTCGGCGAAGTGCGAGCCGCGGCGCCGGTTGAACGCCTCCCGCGCCTTGGAGAAGCGCTTCCAGAGCTCGTCGTCGGTCTTGCGGTCGACGCCCTTGATCGTCTTCCACTCGTCGAGGATCGCGCGCAGCCGGTCGCCCGCGGCCTTCCACTGCACCGACTCCGCGGCGATCTTCTCGGCTTCTTCGGCGAGCGCCTGCTTGCGCCCGACCGCGGCCGCGCGGGCCTCCTCGCGCTCCTGCTTCGCCACCGCCAGCGCGGTTTCGGCGTGCGCGACGATCTGGTCGATCCGCGCCGACAGCGCCGCGAGGTCGCCGACCACCGCCGCCGTCGGCAGGCTCTCCCGCAGCTGCGTCGCGGTGGCGAGCGCGTGCTTCGGGTCGCCCGCGCCGGACGACAGCCGGGTGCCGAGCAGCTCGACCTCGGTGCGCAGGTCGTCGAAGCGCCGCGCGTAGTGCAGCAGCCCCTCCTCCGGCGAGCCGGCCTGCCACACGCCGACGGCGCGTTCCCCGTCCGCGGTCCGGACGTAGACGTTGCCCTCGTCGTCCACCCGGCCCCAGCGGGAGGGGTGCGGCTCGGCCGGCGGGACCGGCGCGCCGTGACCGGCGGCGGGCGTGTGGCCGTGGGGCACCTGGTGGGGTGCCGGGGTGCCGGTGTTCTCGTCGGACATCGCAGGCTCCTTATCGCCTGTCGGCCCGCCTTGTGGCGGGCGCCCCGCTGGCGGGCGGGGCCGGGTCATGCGGGTCTCGTTCCCTCTGGCCGCATTCAAGCAGTTCAGCGCCGCTCGTGGTACTCGGTTGGGGGGTCGGAGCGGGTGATTCTACTTCCGGGCCGCGTGGGATCGCTGTGATCGTCGATCTCGCTGCTCTCCGTGGTCGCGGGTTGCCCGAGAGTGGCTGCCGGTAACCTCGACGGGTGTGATCGTGCAAGCCGTGGTGGTACCGCAGCCCCCGTTGCTCGTGCCCGCGCTGTCCCCGGGTGCGAACGCCGAGCTGGAGGCGTTGCGCGCGGCCTGCCGCACGGCGGTGGAGCGCCTCGCCGCGGTGACCCGGGAGTGGGTCGCGGTCGGCGCCGGTGACCACGAACGGGTCATCGAGCCCGCCACGTCCGGGTCGTTCCGCGGATACGGAGCCGACGTTCCGGTCTCGTTGAGCGCGGCGCCCGCGACCCCGGCCGAACTCCCGCTGCCCGCCCTCGTCGCGGGCTGGCTGCGCGAGCAGGCGGGCGCGGATTCGGTGCGGGTGCACCTCGTGGACGGCGATCCGGCCGAGTGCGAGCGCCTCGGCAAGCTCCTCGCTCACGGCGACCGGACCGGCCTGCTCGTGCTCGGCGACGGCTCGAACCGGCACGGTCCCAAGTCCCCGGGCAGCGAAGACGAGCGCGCCCCCGCCTTCGACGACGCGGTCGCCCGCGCGCTCGCCACCGCCGACACGGCCGCGCTGCGGGCGCTCGACCCCGGGCTGGCCGCCGAACTCGGCGCGGGCGGCCGCGCGCCGTGGCAGGTGCTGGCGGGCGCCGGCGACGACTGGCGCGCCGAACTGCTGTACTCCGCGGCGCCGTTCGGCGTCGGCTACCACGTCGCGGTGTGGGAGCGCGGGTGAACCCGATCGCCGTCGTCGGCCCCACCGCCACCGGCAAGTCCGAACTCGCCATCACGATCGCCCGCGCGGTCGGCGGCGAGGTGGTCAACGCCGACGCCCTGCAGCTCTACCGCGGCATGGACATCGGCACCGCCAAGGTCTCCGCAGCGGAGCGTCGCGGCGTGCCGCACCACCTGCTCGACGTCCTCGACGTCACCGAGACCGCCTCCGTCGCCGCCTACCAGCGCGACGCCCGCGCGGTCATCGAGCGCCTGCTGGCCGAGGGCAAGGTGCCCGTGCTGACCGGCGGATCCGGCCTCTACGTGCAGGCCGTCCTCGACGACCTCCGCTTCCCGGGCACCGACCCGGCCGTGCGGGCGCGGCTGGAGGCCGAGGCCGCCGAGGTCGGCGCCGCGGCCCTGCACAGCCGCCTCACCACGCTCGATCCCGCCGCGGCCACCGCGATCCTGCCGACCAACACGCGCCGGATCGTCCGCGCGCTCGAGGTCATCGAGATCACCGGACAGCCGTTCTCCGCGAACATGCCGCGTCCCGGCCCCGCGCGGTACGGCACCGTGATGATCGGGATCGACCGGGACACCGAGGACCTCGACCGGCGCGTGGAGCTGCGCGTGGACCGCATGTTCGCGGCGGGCTTGGTCGACGAGGTGCGCTCGCTGGTGGAGCGCGGGCTCCGGGAGGGCAAGACGGCGTCGCGCGCGCTGGGCTACCAGCAGGTGCTCGCCGAACTGGACGGCGGCGGGGACTTCGCCGCCGCGGCCGAGGCGACGAAGCAGGCGACGCGCCGATTCGTTCGCAGGCAACGATCCTGGTTCCGCCGGGACGCGCGGATCCGGTGGTTCGACGGAGCCGATCTTGACGTGGCCGAGCGGGTGCTCTCCGTGGTGGCCCAGTAGTCTGATCGTGTGGTTATCGAGTTCCTCAAGGGGCATGGCACCCAGAACGACTTCGTGGTGCTCCCCGACCCCGACGCCCGGCTGGACCTGACGGCTAGCCGGGTCGCCGCGCTGTGCGACCGGCAGCGCGGGCTCGGTGCCGACGGCGTCCTCCGCGTGGTGCGCAAGGAGGCTCTGGCCCTGCCCGCCGCGGCCGATTCGGCGGGGGAGTGGTTCATGGACTACCGCAACGCCGACGGGTCGATCGCCGAGATGTGCGGCAACGGCACGCGGGTGTTCGCGCGGTACCTCGTCGAAGCGGGACTGGTGTCCGGGCGCGAGTTCGTGATCGGCACCAGGGCGGGCGACCGGCAGGTGGTGGTGCACGAGGATCTCTCGGTGACCACGCAGATGGGGCCGGTCGCGATCACCGGCGCCTCGGTCGCCATCGTGGACGGGCACAACTTCTCCGGTGTCGCGGTGAACGTGGGCAACCCGCACTTGGTGTCCATTGTGGACGACGACATCGACGAGCTGGACCTCACTCGCGCGCCCCGCTACGACAGCGACTTCTTCCCCGACGGCGTCAACCTGGAGTTCGTCAACCCGCTCGGCGAGCAGCGCCTGAAGATGCGGGTGTACGAACGGGGAGTGGGCGAGACCCGCGCGTGCGGCACCGGCACGGTCGCCGCGGTCGCGGCCGCGCTGCACCTGGCAGGCACCGACACCGGGAAGTCCGCTGTGGACATCCCCGGCGGCCGTGTCCAGGTCACCGTGGAGCGGGGGGCGTCGACGCTGACGGGCCCGGCGGAGTTCGTGGCGCGGGGTCAGCTGGATCCGCAGTGGTGGGAGCGGGCGGGCTGACCGGCAGGTCGCGCATCCGCCGCAACGGGGAGAACAGCACCGGCAGCATCGTCACCGCCATGAGCGCGCACCCGGCCCACACGGTGGACCGGACGCCGATCAGCTCGCCGAGCAGGCCGCCGGCCAGTCCGCCGAGCGGCATGGTGCCCCACACCACGAATCGCACGGTCGCGTTCATGCGGCCCATCAGCCGGTCCGGGCAGATCGCCTGGCGGTAGCTGACCTGCGCGACGTTGTAGACCACGATGCCGTAGCCGCTGGCCACCATCCCCAGCACGCCCAGCGCCACCGACCAGCCCGGCTGGGACAGCGGCAGCAGCAGCTGGAGCGGCCAGGTGGTCATCGGCACCAGCCAAATCGCCCTGGCCTGCCCGATCACCCTGGTCCAGAACCCGGCGGTGAGCGCGCCCAGGATCCCGCCGGCGCTGGCGACGGCGAGCACCAGGCCGACGCCGGAGGGGCTCAGGCCGAGGTCCCTGGTGAGGAACAGGACCTGCATCGAGATCACGATCGTGCCGGCGAAGTTGCCGCTCGCGGTGCACAGCACGATCGCGCGCAGCGCCGGGTTGCCGAACACGAACCGCAGGCCCTCGGCGATCTGCGCGCGCAGGGGCGTGCCGTCGTGCGGTTCCGGCTCCGGTTCGGGTGTCCGGATGCGCAGCAGGAACAGCCCGGACGCGACGTAGCCCACCCCGGTCGCGAGCACCGCGTTGGCCGCGCCGAACAGCTGGGTCAGCCCGCCGCCGAGCCCCGGCCCGACCACCTGCGCGACCGACTGGCTGGCCTGCAGCTTTGCGTTGCCCTCCACCAGGTGCTCCCGCCCGACCAGCGAGGGCAGGTAGGACTGGTAGGCGACGTCGAAGAACACCGTCCCGACGCTGACCAGCAACGCGACCACGACCAGCTGGGTCAGGGTCAGCCAGCCGGTCCACCACGCCAGCGGGATCGTCAGCAGCAGCGCCGCGCGCGCGAAGTCGGCGCGCAGCATCAGCGGACGCCGCTTCATCCGGTCCACCCACACCCCAGCGGGCAGCCCGATCAGCAGGAAGGCGGCGTTCTCGGCCGCGGTGAGCAGGCCCATCTCGCCGGGCGTCGCGGACAGCACGGTCGCGGCCAGCAGCGGCAGCACGGTCATGCCCACGAACGTGCCGGCCTGGCTGACCGTGTCGCCCGCCCACAGCAGCCGGAACCCGGGGTGGAACCAGAGGGAGTCGCGTCGCGGCACCCCGATAGGGTGACGCAGTGATTGGAATCCGTCAATCACTTCGTCCGACTACGCTGGGCCGGTGCGAGACCGCCGCCCCGCGAGCGAGGCCGAGGCAGCCGCCCTGGCCTCGGGAATACGCCTGCGCATCATCCGGTTGACCTATGCGGAGGCGTTGACGAACAAGGAAATCGCGCAGCGCCTAGGCCGCGACCCGGCCACCACTCTGCACCACGTGCGAAAGCTGGTCGACACCGGATTCCTGGCTCCGCAACCCGCCCGCCGCGGCAACCGCGGCGCGAAGGAGATCCCGTACCTGTCCACCGGCAAGTCCTGGGACCTGTCCGGCGAGGGCGACGAGGCGCTGTCCGAGGCCATGCTGGAGGCCTACCTGGCCGAGATCGCCGAGCTGGACCGCGGCGAGCTGGACCAGTCAAGGCTGGTGGTGCGGGTGGACGCCGAGGCCAGGCGAGAGTTCGAGCAGCGGCTGGCCGACCTGCTGGACGAGTTCAATAACCGCTCCACGCCGGAGGGCGCCGAGCAGTTCGCGATCTACGTGGCGGTGTACCCGAGCCGCTAAAGGATTCGGACAATCCCGCGAATCGTGGGACCATGGAAGGACGATGACAGAACTGACCTACACAGACCTCGAAGACATCACCGCAGACCCGTCGACGGGTGACCTGGAACTGTCGGAGCGCGCGTCCCTGCGCCGCGTCGCCGGCCTGTCGACCGAGCTGTCGGACATCACCGAGGTCGAGTACCGGAAACTCCGCCTCGAGCGCGTGGTCCTGGTCGGTGTGTGGACCGAGGGCACCGCGGAGCAGTCCGAGGCTTCGCTCGCCGAACTCGCACGCCTGGCCGAGACCGCCGGTTCCGAAGTGCTCGAAGGTCTCGTGCAGCGCCGCTCCAAGCCCGACCCGGCCACCTACATCGGCTCGGGCAAGGTGCGCGAGCTGTTCGACATCGTCGTCGCCACCGGGGCCGACACGGTCATCTGCGACGGTGAGCTCTCGCCCGGCCAGCTGCGCCAGCTGGAGGAGCGGCTCAAGGTCAAGGTGATCGACCGGACCGCGCTGATCCTCGACATCTTCGCCCAGCACGCGCGCTCGCGCGAAGGCAAGGCGCAGGTCGAGCTGGCCCAGCTGCAGTACCTCATCCCCCGGCTGCGGGGCTGGGGTGAGTCGCTGTCCCGGCAGGCCGGTGGCCGCGCCGGTGGCGCGAACGGCGGTGTGGGCCTGCGTGGTCCCGGTGAGACGAAGCTGGAGACCGACCGGCGGCGCATCAACAAGCGCGTGGCGAAGCTGCGCCGCGAGATCGCCGCGATGGACACCATCCGGGCGACCAAGCGGGGCCGCCGCGTGGCCAACGAGGTGCCCAGCGTCGCGATCGTCGGCTACACCAACGCGGGCAAGTCGAGCCTGCTCAACGCCATCACCGGGGCCGGTGTGCTGGTGGAGAACGCGTTGTTCGCCACCCTGGACCCGACCACCCGGCGGGCGGCCACCCCGGACGGGCGCACGTTCACGCTGACCGACACCGTCGGGTTCGTGCGGCACCTGCCGCACCAGCTGGTCGACGCGTTCCGCTCGACGCTGGACGAGACGGCCGATGCGGACCTGCTGCTGCACGTCGTGGACGGGTCCGACCCGGCCCCGGAGGAGCAGGTCAACGCGGTGCGCCAGGTGCTCGCCGAGATCACCAAGAGCCACGAGAGCCCGCTGCCGCCGGAGCTGATCGTGATCAACAAGGCGGACGCGGCCGACGAGCTGTCGCTGGTCCGCCTCCGGCACCTGCTGCCGGGCGCGATCGTGGTGTCGGCCAAGACCGGCGAGGGCGTCCCGGAGCTGCTGGAGGCGCTGGCCGAGCGGCTGCCGCGGCCTGACGTGGTCGTGGACGCGCTCGTGCCGTACACCCGCGGTGAGCTGGTGGCGCGCGTGCACTCCGAGGGTGAGGTCCTCACCGAGGAGCACCTCGCGGAGGGCACCCGCCTGAGCGCCCGGGTTCGCCCGGACGTGGCATCCGCGCTGGAGGCCTACGCCGTGAACGGATCACCGGCCTGAGATCGGTACCGTGGCTCCAGTGAGCCATGGGAGTTTCCGCAGAGCTGCGCTGGCGCCGGTCCTGTCAGTCCTCGTCTTGCTGGGGCTGGCGGGGCCGGCGCACGCGGCGCAGGCCCCGGAACCGGTGTGCTCGGTGACGGACAAACGCCTCGGCGAGCTGTCCGGCCTGGTGAGCGACGGTTCGCGGTGGTACGCGATCAACGACGGCGGCACGAAGGTGCAGATCTTCGTGCTGGGCCGGGACTGCGCCGTGCAGCGGGTCATCTCCGGCTCGACCGACCCGTACGACGTCGAGGACCTCGCGCGTGCCGCGGACGGCACGTTCTGGCTCGCCGACACCGGCGACAACCGCAAACAACGCGAGACCATCGCCCTGCTGGCCGTGACGCCGCAGGGCAAGGTGACGCTCTACCGCCTGACCTACCCCGACGGGCCGCACGACGCGGAGGCGCTGCTGCTCGACGCGTCGGGAACGCCGTACCTGGTCACGAAGAACCCGCTGGGCGAGGCGGGGATCTACCGGCCGGCGAAGCCGCTGGCCAGCCCGGGCCCGACGCCGCTGGAGCGGGTCGGGTCGATCAACGTCAAGTCCACGGACACGCCGGGCGGACCGGTCGCGGGGTTCGGCTCCGTGCTGGTCACCGGTGGTGCCGTGAGCGCGGACGGCAAGGCCGTCGCGTTGCGGACCTATACCGACGCCTACCTGTTCCCGGCCCCCGACCGGGACGTGGCGGCCGCGCTGCAGCGCGAGCCGGTGCGTGTGCCGCTGCCCGACGAGCAGCAGGGGGAGGCGATCGCCTTCGACCCGGACGGCACGCTGTTGTCGGCGTCCGAGGGTGCCGGCCCGATCCGCGCGGTGCGCGGGGCGGCGGCCCTGGTGGCGGACAGCGCCGAGGAGGGCGGCCAGTCCGCGGGTTCCGGCGGGGAGGCGGCCGGCGGGTCGTCCGGCCAGGGCGGCGTGGACACGGTGCCCGGCCTGCTGCTGGCCGTCGTCGTCGCGGGCGGCGTGGTGTTCGCCTGGACGAAGCTGCGGAAGCGGTCCGGCTGATCGTTTCGAACGACCGAACGATCGGCTAGAGACGGCGGATGACCGCCACGACCTTGCCGAGAATGGTCGCCTCGTCACCCGGGATCGGGTCGTAGGCCTCGTTGTGCGGCATCAGCCACACGTGGCCGTCCTTCTGCTTGAACGTCTTCACCGTGGCCTCGCCGTCGATCATCGCGGCCACGATCTCGCCGTTGTTCGCCGTCGGCTGCTGGCGCACGACCACCCAGTCGCCGTCGGTGATGGCGGCGTCGACCATCGAGTCGCCGGTGACGCTGAGCAGGAAGACCTCGCCCTCGCCGACGATGTCCTTCGGCAGCGGGAAGACCTCTTCGATGGACTGCTCGGCCAGCACCGGGCCACCGGCGGCGATGCGGCCGACCAGGGGCACGTACGCGGGCTTCGGCAGCGGCGTGGTCTCGGCCTCGGCCTGCGCGGTCAACACGCCCACGGCGCGGGGACGGTTCGCGTCGCGGCGCAGGTAACCCTTGCGCTGCAGCGAACGCAGCTGGTGCGACACCGACGAGGTGGAGGTGAGCCCGACCGCCTCGCCGATCTCGCGGACGCTGGGCGGGTAGCCGAAGCGGTCGATCCACGCCTTGATGACTTCGAGGATCTGCTGCTGGCGGGGGCTGAGACCCTCTTCGACGTCCTCGGGGTCGGGGAGGGGATGCACGTCCCCGAACCGGCCGCCTGGCCTGCGGATCGTCTCGCCCGTCTCTTCCGACACCGTGCTGCCTCCCAGCTCTGGAGCGGCCGGGACCGCGCACCCGCGCGACCGGCGCTGTCCGCCTCTGCTGGTCACCCACAGTAGTGCACCCGACAGCAAACATCAAACAACTGTTCGACGACACGCCGGGGCGCGCTCGATTTTGTCGTACCCGGGTGGTACACATTCGCACGGAGGTTCGATAGAACGGTTGTTCGACCGGCGGCGCGCTCGTCGCGGGTCGCGGATCTGCGAGGAGGTTCCGCCATGTCGGTGCTGACGCTTGAGGAGTGGCTGGTCCGGCGCGCGCCGGAGGAGAGCGCGGGCGGGCGCGTGCCGGTGCGGCCGCGCCGCCCTGAGGTGCGCCGCCCGCCGACGCGGGCGCGGGTGGTCGCCGGCCGCCGTCCCGGTCCGGTCGCCGCCTGCCCGCGCCGGATCGCGCCGCGGTGGCCGTGGCTCGCCGCGGTCGGGGTCGCCATCGCGCTCGCCGTCACCGGGTTGGGTGTTTTCGCCGGGTCGTTCGCGCCGGACGTCCCGGAGCGGACGGCCACCGTCGCGGTCGCGCCGGGGGAGACGCTGTGGGATCTGGCGCGGCAGTACGCGCCGGGGAGCGACACGGGCGCCGTGGTCGAGCGCATCGAGGAGCTGAACCACCTGCCGGCCGAGTCGGTCGTGCCGGGTCTGTTGCTCACCGTGCCGGTCGAATCCGCCTCCGTGATCACGGGCTCCTGAAGGCCGTCGCCATACCTCATCACTCGCTCGTGTCGCTTGCGCCCCGCCTGCGCGCGTTCTAAGGTCCACCGCTATATCTAGTAGTTACATGGCTGTAGTTGGTCCACAAGTTGGGGTAGACTGAGGACGAGTTGTCCACAGGCGGTGGGTGTTCACCCACCGGATATCCACATGTTGATCACCAGGTTCGAGCCGTAGCGTGGCGGCGCGGGCCGGGATGGATGTCACCCGCGGGACGAGAGGGGAAGGTGTTCGGAAAGTGCGTTGCCCGTTCTGCCGTCACGCCGACTCCCGGGTCGTCGACTCGCGGGAAGTGGACGAGGGGCAGGCCATCCGCCGCAGGCGGTCCTGCTCGGCCTGCGGTCGCCGGTTCACCACGTCCGAGACGATGGTGCTGGCGGTCGTCAAGCGTTCCGGGGTCACCGAGCAGTTCAGCAGGGACAAGGTGGTCCGGGGAGTGCGCCGCGCCTGCCAGGGCAGGCCGGTCGACGACGACGCGTTGCAGCAGCTCGCCCAGCGGGTCGAGGAGTCGATCCGCGCGGCCGGAGTCGCCGAGATCCCGAGTCACGAGGTCGGCCTCGCCATCCTCGGGCCGCTGCGGGAACTCGACGAGGTCGCCTACCTCCGGTTCGCCAGCGTCTACCGCTCCTTCTCCTCGGTCGAGGACTTCGAGAAGGAGATCGCGGACCTGCGCAAGGCCATGGCAGACAAGCACGGCGACGAAAGCGCGGCCGGGGCATGAGCCCGGCGCGCGGCGGGAGGGACGAATCGATGACCGAGACCGTGGGTGCGAGCACGGCGAGCGGCAAGTCGGCGAAGCGGGGCAAGCGGGGGCTGAAGATCAGCCGGGTGTTCACGACCGAGGGCGTGCACCCGTACGACGAGGTCGCCTGGGAGCAGCGCGACGTCGTCATGACCAACTGGCGTGACGGGTCGATCAACTTCGAGCAGCGGGGCGTCGAGTTCCCCGAGTTCTGGTCGATGAACGCGACCAACATCGTCACCAGCAAGTACTTCCGCGGTGCGGTGGGCAGTCCGCAGCGCGAGCGCAGCCTCAAGCAGCTCATCGACCGCGTCGTGCACGCCTACGTGAAGGCGGGCACCGAGCACGGCTACTTCGCGACGGGCGCCGACGCCGAGATCTTCGAGCACGAGCTCACCTGGATGCTGCTGCACCAGGTCTTCAGCTTCAACTCCCCGGTGTGGTTCAACGTCGGCACCTCCTCCAAGCAGCAGGTCTCCGCCTGCTTCATCCTCGCGGTCGACGACACGATGGAGTCGATCCTCGACTGGTACAAGGAAGAGGGGATGATCTTCCGCGGCGGGTCCGGCGCGGGCATCAACCTCTCCCGCATCCGGTCCTCCAAGGAGCTGCTGTCCTCGGGCGGCACCGCCTCCGGCCCGGTGTCCTTCATGCGCGGCGCCGACGCCTCCGCCGGCACCATCAAGTCCGGTGGCGCCACCCGGCGCGCGGCGAAGATGGTCGTCCTCGACGTCGACCACCCGGACATCGAGGAGTTCATCCAGACCAAGGCGCGCGAGGAGGAGAAGATCCGCGTCCTGCGCGACGCGGGCTTCGACATGGACCTCTCCGGCGCCGACATCACGTCGGTGCAGTACCAGAACGCCAACAACTCGGTGCGCGTCAGCGACGAGTTCATGCGCGCCGTCGAGTCCGATGCCGAGTTCGGGCTGCGCGCCCGCCTCACCGGCGAGGTCATCGACACCGTGAACGCGCGGAAGCTGTTCCGCTCGATGGCGCAGGCGGCGTGGGAGTGCGCGGACCCGGGCCTGCAGTACGACGACACGATCAACGACTGGCACACCTGCCCCGAGTCGGGCCGGATCACCGCGTCGAACCCGTGCAGCGAGTACATGCACCTGGACAACTCCAGCTGCAACCTGGCTTCGCTGAACCTGCTGAAGTTCCTCAAGGACGACGGCACGTTCGACGGTGAGCTGTTCGTCAAGGCGGTCGAGTTCGTCATCACCGCGATGGACATTTCGATCTGCTTCGCGGACTTCCCGACCGAGGCGATCGGCGACACCACCCGCAAGTTCCGCCAGCTGGGCATCGGCTACGCCAACCTGGGCGCGCTGCTGATGGCCACCGGGCACGCGTACGACTCCGACGGCGGCCGCGCGCTCGCCGCGAGCATCACGTCGCTGATGACCGGCACGTCCTACCGCCGCTCGGCCGAGATGGCCGGCGTGGTCGGCGCGTACGAGGGCTACAGCCGCAACGCCGAGGCGCACCAGCGCGTCATGCGCAAGCACGCCGCGGCCAACGACGCGATCCGCACGATGCACACCAACGACGTGGCGATCCGCGACCTGGCCACCCGCGAGTGGCAGAAGGGCATCGAGATCGGCGCGAAGAACGGCTGGCGCAACGCGCAGGCCAGCGTGCTCGCGCCGACCGGCACCATCGGCTTCATGATGGACTGCGACACCACCGGTATCGAGCCGGACTTCTCGCTGGTGAAGTTCAAGAAGCTCGTCGGCGGCGGCTCGATGCAGATCGTCAACCAGACCATCCCGCGCTCGCTCAAGACCCTGGGCTACCAGGACGAGCAGATCGAGGCGATCGTCGAGTACATCGCCGAGCACGGTCACGTCGTCGACGCGCCGGGCCTGCGCCCGGAGCACTACGAGGTGTACGACTGCGCCATCGGCGAGCGGTCCATCGCCCCGATGGGCCACGTGCGCATGATGGCCGCGGTGCAGCCGTTCCTGTCCGGCGCGATCTCCAAGACGGTCAACATGCCGGAGACGGCGACGGTCGAGGAGATCGAGGAGATCTACTTCCAGGGCTGGAAGCTGGGCCTCAAGGCGCTGGCGATCTACCGCGACAACTGCAAGGTCGGCCAGCCGCTGTCCAGCGCGAAGAAGAAGGCAGAGACCGCCGACGTCGAGCCGGAGAAGGTCGTCGAGTACAAGCCGATCCGCAAGCGGCTGCCGAAGAAGCGCCCGAGCCAGACCCTGTCCTTCACGGTCGGCGGCGCGGAAGGCTACCTGCACGCCGGTTCGTACCCGGACGACGGGCTGGGCGAGATCTTCGTCAAGCTGGGCAAGCAGGGTTCGACGCTGGCGGGTGTCATGGACGCCTTCTCGATGTCGATCTCGGTGGGCCTGCAGTACGGCATCCCGCTGGAGTTCTACGTCTCGAAGTTCTCGAACCTGCGCTTCGAGCCGGCCGGCATGACGGACGACCCGGACATCCGGATCGCCACCAGCGTGCTGGACTACCTGTTCCGCCGCCTCGCACTGGACTACCTGCCGTACGAGAAGCGGGCCGAGCTGGGCATCTTCACCGCGGCCGAGCGCGCCGCGCAGGTGGAGACGGGCTACGGTTCGCAGCCGGCCGAGCAGGTCGACCTGGAGGCGCTGCGCAGCACGGTCGACTCGAGCCCCGCGAAGGCCGAGCCGGCGGAGCAGCCCCAGGCGGCGCACAGCACGGCCGAGCTGATGGACCTGCACCTCGGCAAGGCGGCCGACGCGCCGCTGTGCATGACCTGCGGAACGAAGATGCGCCCCGCGGGCTCCTGCTACGCCTGCGAAGGCTGCGGCGCCACCTCCGGCTGCAGCTGATCTGACGATGTGACACAGCGGCCGGGTGCTTTCGCGCCCGGCCGCTGTCACGTTTCGGCGGCCTGCCGAGTCTTTTCAGCATGAGCGAAACGATCCTCGTCACCGGCGGGACCGGTGTTCTCGGCCGGGCCGTTGCCCGACGTCTCCTCGCGCCGGAGCGGGAAGTCCGGGTGCTGAGCCGTCGTCCGGCGCCGGACGGCACGGCCTACGCCTGGCGCACCGGCGACCTCCGCACCCGGCAGGGCATCGACGCGGCGGTGGCGGGCGCGGACGTGATCGTGCACTGCGCGACCACGCTCGGTGGCAAGGACGTCGCCACCACGAGGACGCTCCTCGACATCGCCCAGCGCCACGGCACGCCGCACGTCGTGTTCATCTCGATCGTGGGCGTCGACCGGGTCCCGCTCCCGTACTACCGCGCGAAGCTCGCCGCGGAGGAGGCGGTCATCGGGTCGGGGCTGCCGTGGACGATCCTGCGTGCCACGCAGTTCCACGACCTGATGTGCCGCATCGTGGAGGTTCAGCGCCGCCTGCCTGCCGTCCTGTACCCCGCCCGGTTCCGGTTCCAGCCGGTCGACGCGGGCGAGGTCGCCGCGCGCCTCGCGGACCTCGCCCTCCATGACCCCGCCGGCCGGGCGCCGGACATGGGCGGGCCCGAGGTCCGGGAGTTCGCCGACCTGGCCCGGAGCTACCTGCGCCACCGGGGCCGCCGCCGCGTGCTCGTGCCGGTCCCGCTCCCCGGGGCCACCGCCCGCGCCTACCGGGCCGGCCACCACCTGACGCCGGACACCTCGGGGCGCACCACGTTCGAGGAGTTCCTGGCCGCTCAGGCCGCCATGGCGTAGAGGACCTCGCGCAGGTCGTCCTCGCGGTCGGTGCGCCACACCACGCGCAACGCCAGCTCGGCGGGATGAGCCATCGGCTGCGCGACGAGTGTGCCGTCCGCGAGGTCGCCGCCGACCGCGAAGTCCGGCAGCAGCGCGACGCCGAGGCCCTGCGCCACCCACGACCGGATCGTCGACACGCTGTCGAACTCCAGCCGCCTGCCGCCCGTGCCCAGCAACCGGTCGGCGGCCATCCGGAACGAGCACCCGTCCGGGGTGACCAGCAGGGCGTCGCCGTCGTACCCGGGGCGGGCGACCAGGTGCAGCCGCACCGTCTCGATGTCCACAAAGGACAGATCGCCGCCGTCGAAGCCCAGTGTGCCCAGCGCGGTTCCGGTGTCCAGCAGCAGGCCAGCGTCGAGCGAACCGTCCGCCACCGCGCGCAGCAGCGGTTGCCGCATCAGGGACCGCACCGCCAGGTCGACGTCGGGCCGCCGATCCGCGAGCCGGGCGACGACGGCGGGCAGCCGCGTGGCGACGAGGGTTTCCAGCGCGCCGACGGTGAACCGGGTGCGCTCGTCGCTCACCAGGCGCCGAATCGACTCGGCCTGGTCGAGCAGCCGCCGCGCCTCGGGCAGCAGCAGGCGCCCACGCTCGGCGAGCGCCATACCGGTCGGCTTGCGCTCGAACAGCACCACTCCGAGCGAGCTCTCCAGCGACCGCACGTGCTCCGAGACCGTCGCCGGCGACAGCTCGAGCAGCGAGGCCGCACCGGTGACCGAGCCGGCCGACGCCACCGCCACGAAGGCCCGCAACTGCCGCAACTCCATGAGATCCACTCTAGCCAGGAGGTGTTCGGAAAAACCGAACGCAGCCGGCGGAGGAGGCTGCGCGCTGCCGGGGCACCCGCCCGACGCCGGGCGTGCGTGCAGTCGGGCGCCCGCGCGGCGCCGGGTGAGGGCGTAGCTGGGCGCCCGTGCGGCGTCGGGTGGGCGCGGAGCCGGGGCACCCGCATGCCGCCGGGTTGAGGGCGTAGCCCGGCGCCCATGCGGCGTTGGGTGGGCGCGTGGCCGGGTGCGCGCATGGCGTCGGGCGAGCGTGCGGCCGGGCACCCGCATGCCGCAGGGTGAGCGTGCAGCCGGGCATCCGCGCGCCGCCGGGTGCGCCCCCGGTTGGACGCCCGCATGCCGCCGGATCAACGGGCAGCCGGGGCACCCCACGCCGCGGGTGGGCGCGAGGCCGGGTGCGCGCATGGCGCCGGGTGAGCGTGCAGCCGGACATCCGCGCGCCGCCGGGTGAGCGCCCGGTTGGGCGCCCCGCGTGCCGCCGGCTGAACGGGCGGCTGGGGCACCCCACGCCGCCGGGTGGGCGCGTGGCCGGGTGCGCGCATGGCGCCGCGTGAGCGTGCAGTCGGGCGCCCGTACGGCGCGGGGTGAGCGCGCGGCCGGGCATCCGCGCGCCGCCGGGTGAGCGCGTAACCGGGCATCCGAACGCCGCCGGATGAACGGGCATCCGGGCATCCGTACGCCGCCGGCTGAGCGCGCAGCCGGGCACCCGCACGCCGCAGGACGAACGCAGCCGGGCACCCACACGCTGCCGGATGAGCTCCGCCCCCGGCGTCCGGAAAAACCTCACGCCCCATCCGGTCCCGCCCGTTGAGCGAGCACCCCCGGAACCGGAGAGTCGCCGCCGTGACGACAACCGCTACCCGGGGCAGCCTTCTCGGCGTCTCCCTCGCCTACTTCCTCGTCCTGTTGGACACCACCGTGCTCACCGTCGCGCTGCCCGGCATCCGCGCCGACCTCGGCGGCTCGGTCGCCGGGCAGCAGTGGGTGGTCAACGGCTACACCGTCTCGTTCGCCGCGTTCCTCCTCGGCGGCGGCGCCCTCGCCGACCGGTTCGGCCCGCTGCGCGTGTTCCGCTGGGGCGTCGCGAGCTTCGGCGTCCTCTCGCTGGTCTCGGCGTTCGCACCGAACCTGACCGTCCTCGTCGTGCTGCGCGTCCTGCTCGGCGTCGCCGGTGCGGCGTGCCTGCCCAGCTCCCTCGCGCTCATCAGCCGAATGCACCCGGACCCGGCGGCGCGGGCGAAGGCGCTCGGCGCGTGGGCGGCCATTACCGGCGTCGCGCTCGCCGCCGGGCCGATCGCCGGCGGTCTGCTGGTCGACCTCGCGGACTGGCGGGCGGTGTTCCTCGTCAACGTCCCGCTCGCGGCCCTCGGGCTGGCCCTCACCCGCGGCCGCGAGACCGCGCCCGCCGGCCGCGGTTTCGACGTCCGGAGCCAGCTCGCCGCATGCGTGTTCCTCGGCCTGCTGACCGAGGCGATCGTCGACGCCCAGCCGGTCGCGGCAGTCCTCGCGCTGCTCGTGCTCGCGTTGTTCGTCCACCGGGAGCGCCGCTCGGCGGCCCCGTCCGTGCCGCCGGTCCTGGTGCGCAGCCGGGGCGTCGCGGTGAACCTGTTCGCCGGCGCGGCGGTGAACTTCGTGCTCTCCGGCGCGTTGTTCGCGGTGACCCTGCTGCTGCAGGACGAGCGCCACCTCACTCCGGTCGAGACCGGGCTGGCGTTCCTGCCGCTCACGTTGCCGACCGCGTTCAACCCGCTGCTGACCAGCCGGATCGTCGCCGCCCGCGGCCCGCGCCTCCCGGTCGTCGCCGGGCTGACCCTGCTGACCGCGGGCGCCGCTGTCCTGGCCGCGACCGTCCACGCGCCCTACCCGCTGCTGGCGTGCGGGCTCCTGCTGCTCGGCTTCGGTGTCTCCCTCGCCCTGCCCGCGCTCGTCACCGGCGTGGTGACCGCGGCGCCCGACGGCTACGCCGGAACCGCCGGTGGCCTGCTCAACGCCGTCCGCCAGGTCGGGGCGACCGTCGGCGTCGCGGCGATGGGCGCGGTGGTGGCCACCGGCGCGTTCGGCTGGGCGTTCGTGCTCGCCGCCGCGGTGGCGGCGAGCGGTCAGCTGCTGAGCTTCTGCCAGAGGAACTCGAACAGCAGGGCCCACTTGTAGGCCAGCTGCTCGTTGTCCGCCGCGGCGCCGTGCCCGCCCTCGATGTTCTCGTAGTACCGCACGTCGTGCCCCTGTTCGAGCATGCGCGCCATCATCTTGCGCGCGTGCGCCGGGTGCACCCGGTCGTCGCGGGTGGACGTCATGAACAGCGTGGGCGGGTACTTCCGTCCCTTGTGGACGTTCTGGTAGGGCGAGTACTTCGAGATGTACTCCCATTCCGCCGGATCGTCCGGGTCGCCGTACTCGGCCACCCACGACGCGCCCGCCAGCAGCAGGTGGTAGCGCTTCATGTCCAGCAACGGAACCTGGCTCACGATCGCGCCGAACAGCTCGGGGTAGCGGGTGAGCATGACGCCCATCAGCAGGCCGCCGTTGCTGCCGCCGTGGATGCCCAGCCGCTCCGGCGTCGTGATGCCGCGCTCGACGAGGTCTGCGGCGACCGCGGCGAAGTCCTCGTAGACCAGGTAGCGGTTCTCCTTGATCGCGCCGGTGTGCCAGCCCGGCCCGTACTCGCCGCCGCCGCGGATGTTCGCGAGCACGTACGTGCCGCCGCGCGCGAGCCAGCCGCGGCCGGTCACGCCGCTGTACGCGGGCAGGCGGGACACCTCGAACCCGCCGTAGCCGGTGAGCATCGTCGGGCCGTCCCCGTTTCGCGGCCGCACCACGAAGTACGGGATCCGCGTGCCGTCCCTGGAGGTGGCGAAGTGCTGCTCGACGGTGATGTCCGAGGCGTCGAAACGGGCCGGGGCCTGCTTCAGGATCTCGGTCTCGCCGCCGACGTGCCCGTAGGAGAGCGTCGCGGGCTGGGTGAAGCCGCTGGTGTTGAGCAGGTACTCGTCGCTGTGGTCGGGATCGGTGTCGACGATCTCCGCGGTGCCCAGCTCCGGCGCCCCGGCCAGCGGCTCGCGGCGCCAGCCGTCCTCGCCAGGGGTGAGCACGTGCAGCTCCGTGTGCACGTCGGCGAGGGTGGTGAGCAGCAAGTGGTGCTTCGTCCAGTCCCAGGCCTCCAGCGAGGTGCGCCCGTCCGGCTCGAACAGGACGGTGAGGTCGCGCTCGCCTGCCAGGTAGTCGTCGAACCGCGCGGCGAGCAGCGTGCCGGGCGCGTAGTCGCGGCCGGCGACCGTCCAGGCCGTGCGGGTCCGGATCAGCAGCCACTCCTTGTGGGTGCTGGTCTGCGCGTCCTCCGGCACGTCGAGCTTGACCAGGCCGTCGGGCGTGCGCAGGAACTTCTCCGTGCGGTAGAAGTCGATGGCGCGGCCGACGAAGTCGCGTTCGAATCCGGGCGTGGGGTCGTGGTAGGCGAACACCGCGACGTCGTCCGGCTTGCCTTCGAAGACCGTGACGGCCTCGGCGAGCGGGGTCCCGCGGCGCCACTCCTTCATGATCCGCGGGTACCCGGACGCGGTCATCGAGCCGGGGCCGAAGTCGGTGCCGACGTAGATGCGGTCCTCGTCGATCCAGCCGACGCGGCTCTTGGCCTCGGGCAGCTCGAACCCGCCCGCGACGAACTCACGCGTCTCCAGGTCGAACTCGCGCACGACGGCCGCGTCCGCGCCACCGCGGGACAGCTCGGCCAGGCCGCGCCGGTACGACGGCCGCAGCACCGCCGCGCCCTGCCAGACCCAGTTCTCGCCCTCGGCCTCGGCCAGCGCGTCGACGTCGAGCAGGACCTCCCAGTCGGGCCGCTCGGTGCGGTAGGAGTCGAGAGTGGTGCGCCGCCACAGGCCGCGCGGGTGCGCCGCGTCCTGCCAGAAGTTGTAGAAGTACTCGCCGCGCCGGCGGATGTAGGGGATCCGGTCGTCGGCGTCGAGCACCTCGCGGGCCTCGTCGCGCAGCTGCTCGAACCGCGTGCCGCCGGTGAGCTCGGCGACCGATTCGGCGTTGCGCTGCCGGACCCAGTCGAGCGCCCGCTCGCCGGTCACGTCCTCGAGCCAGAGGTACGGGTCTTCGTCAGCCATGTCCCCATCCTGCCAGGTGGGGATGATTTTCAACGCCAGGCGGGGTCGCGGCCGGTCAGCGCGAGGAACCGGTCCAGTTCGCCGGCGTCCGGAGCGATCTCGACGACGGGCGCGAAGACGTCGTCGTCGGGGCGCGGCCGGGTGCGCATCCGCTCGGCGAACCGCAGCGCGACGTGCACGGCCTCCGGGTCGGGTTCGTAGGGCGCGTCGAGGGCGCGGGCGAGGTCCCAGCCGTGCGCGACCGAGTCGACCAGGTGCATGGTGAGCGCGACCGGAGCGGGGAAGGTGCCGAACTCGCGGACCGTCACCTCGCGGTCCAGCACCGCGTCGTCGGCGGCAGCGGCGAGGAAGGCGTCGACCGACTCCGCGTAGGCGCGGTACGGGTCGTCACCGAGTGTTCCGGTCGCCCAGTCCGGCGCGACACCCTCGCGCAGCGCCACCGCGAAGGCGTGGTTTTCGCTCACCTGGTGGGTGAGCAGGTCACCGAGCGTCCAGCCCGCGCACGGTGTTCGCAGGCCGAGGTCGGTGACCCCGGAAACGATCTTGTCCAGGTCGGCGAGAACTCGCCGGTCGAGATCACGGATGTCCATGTGGTCAACCTAGGCCGACAAGTGGCCCTGCCGAAGGTCCAAAGCTGGGCCATCGGAGTTGGGCCAATTAGGCTGGCGAGGTGGACATCCAGATCGAGCTGGGGGCCGGCCGTGGCCGGCGGGATGCCATCTACCGCCAGATCCGCGAGGCGATCCTCGACGGCCGCCTGCGCGACGGGGACGCCCTGCCGCCCACCCGTGAGCTGGCACAACGGCTCGCGGTGTCGCGCAACACGGTCAGCGCCGCGTACGACCGCCTGGTCGCCGAGGGGTTCCTGGAGTCACGGGTCGGCGCGGGCACCTTCGTCGGCGCGGGCGCCCGGCGGGACGGCCGTCCGCCGGACAGCGGGCCGGCGTCGCTCACCCCGGTCCCGGTGTGGGACGACGTGCCCCGCCCGCCGGACCGGTTCCGCGAGCAGCCGTCGTTCGACTTCCGCTCCGGCGCGCCGGACGTCTCGCTGTTCCCGTTCGACACCTGGCGCCGCCTGGTCACGCAGCAGCTGCGGCGGTCGCGGCACGACGTGCTCACCTACGGCGATCCGCAGGGGCACCCCGCTCTGCGGGAGGCGATCGCGCGGCACATCGGCGTGTCGCGGGCGGTCCGGGTAACCGCGGACGACGTGCTGGTAACGAACGGATCGCAGCAAGCGGTGGATCTCGCCGCCCGGGTGCTGGTCGAACCGGGCGCCCGGGTCGCGGTCGAGGATCCCGGCTACCCGCCGCCGCGGCAGCTGTTCGCCACACTGGGTGCGCGGCCGGTCGGGGTGCCGGTGGACGACGAGGGCATCGTCGTCGACGCCATCCCCGGCGACTGCCGCCTGGTGTACGTGACGCCGTCGCACCAGTTCCCGCTCGGGGTGTCGATGTCAATGGCGCGGCGGGTGGCCCTGATCGACTGGGCCCGCCGGCACGACGCGGCGATACTGGAGGACGACTACGACACCGAGTTCCGCTACACGGGACGGCCGCTGGAACCGTTGCGCAGCTTGGATTCCAGCGGCCGGGTGCTCTACATCGGATCGTTCTCCAAGGTGCTGCTTCCCGGGCTGCGACTCGGGTTCCTCGTCGCGCCGCCGGGCTTGCGGCCGGCACTGGCGAAGGCGAAGTACCTGACGGACTGGCATTCGGCGAGCCTCACGCAGGCGGCGCTGGCGGAGTTCATGGACAGCGGCGAGTTCGCGCGGCACATCCGCCGCACGCGCCGCGAGTACGCCGCCCGGCGCGAGGTGGTGTGCCGCGTGGTCGCGCGGGAGTTCCCGGACCTGCGATTGATCCCGTCGTCGGCCGGACTCCATGTGAGTGCATTCAGCGCGACGCCGGTACGTCCGATGGTGCGAGCCGCGCGGCAGGCGGGCGTGCGGATCTACACGCTCGGTGACTTCACGGGCGTGCGGGATGCCCTGGATGGACTCGTTTTCGGCTTCGGCGCGATCCCGCGTGACCGCATCGAGCCGGGGCTGCGGGAGTTGCGGGCTTTCGCGGACAGCGACCGGGCTCTAACCTGATGTGAGCCGGGTCACGAGCAGCTTGGAGGCTGTCGATGCGGATCGCCGACTTACTGCGGAGCAAGGGGAACTGGGTGGCCACGGTGCGGCCCGAGTCGTCCATCACCGATCTGCTCGCCGGGCTGGCCGAGCACAACGTGGGCGCGATGGTCGTGGCCGGGGAGGACGGCATCGCGGGCATCGTGTCGGAACGCGATGTGGTGCGGAAGCTCAACGAGCACGGGCCTGCCCTGCTGGAACACCCGGTGTCGGAGATCATGACGACGGTGGTGGCGACGTGCACCCCGCGTGATTCGGTGGACGACTTGAGCGTGCTGATGACCCAGCGCCGGGTGCGGCACGTGCCCGTCATGGAGGGCGGGCGCCTGGTCGGGATCGTCAGCATCGGCGACGTGGTGAAGAGCCGGATGGAGGAACTGGAGGCGACGCAGCAGCAACTGGCGGCCTACATCGCGCAGGGCTGAGCTCGCCGGACCGCCTTTCCCACCATCGCGGTTCACCCGGCTGAAGGCTGGGTCCACCCCTCCAGCACCCGGTCCAGATCCGCCCGGATCCGCTCCCGGGCGTCCGCGCGCGGCACGCCGTCCATGAGCAACCGGTCGTAGGCGGTGTCGAGGTGCCGCACCGAGGCGATCACCGCGAGCCGCACGGCTTCCTCGTCGAGCGCGCGCCCGGCCGCGGACCGCCCGACGCGCCCGCTGCCCCGGGTCCCCGCGTGCTCGGCGATCGACTGAGCCCGCTCGGCCGGGCAGCCCGGGTACAACCTGCGGACGACCTCGGCGAAGGCGGCCTGGAACTCGACGTCCTGCGCGGCCCGGCGGTGCGCGTCCCGTTCCCGGCGCCGGGCGCGGACGTCCTCGTCGGCGAGGCACTGCTGTTCGGCGCGTTCGAGCGCGGCTTCTTCGACGAGGATCCCTTGCCGCTCATGGCGTTTGCGCCGCCGGTTGAAGCGCAGGACCAGCACGGCGAGGGTGCTCTCCTGCTTCGCGCGGCGGGACAGCGCGGCGTTGCCCGCGGGCAGGAAGACGAGGTGGTCGAAGTCCGCGCAGGCGAGGCACAGGTGGCCGTCGCCCTCGGGCAGGTGCAGGTCCCCGGCCGCGCCACGGGTCGCGCAGCCCGCGCAGGTCCAGGCGTTGCCTGCGGTGGTCACGGCGAGGTCCGGCGCCTTGTTCTGCCGTTCGGTGAGGCGGGCGCGTTGCTTGTCCGTCAGTCCCGGGGCCAGCCAATGCGTGCGGCACAGGCGATCGAGCGCGTCGTCGTCGGTGAACCGCAGGTCGCGGCGATCCCGGGTGCCCGCCACGTAAGCGCTGTCGGACGGGCTCAGCCCGTTGGCGCGGGCCCAGTTGCCCAGGCACTCCAGGGCTTCGGCGATGCGCGTGTCGTCGACGGGAAGTTCCTTGGCGAGGGGGCTGAACCGCCCGCGGCGCCACTCTTCGACGCGGGAGGGATGCACCCAGCCGAGTGCGGTGAACACCTCGACGGGAGCGACGTACTTGCGCTGGGCGAGCGCGGCACCCGCCACGGAGGCGACGCGGTTGTGCAGTTTGCCGGCCATCGGCCCGGGAGTCTAATCGCGGCACCTGCGGCCACGGCGGTGGCAGTTCGGTCGGCGGGTCAGGGCAACTCGCTCACCGTCGGCCGAAGGGCGCTGATCCCGGCCGTCAGCGCGGCGCGTCCCTCGCCGAAGCTCGTTCCCAGCGGCAGTTCGGTCAGCAGCACCGCGACGTAGCGGTAGCCCGGCCCGACGAGCCCGGTCGTGTTCAGCACGACGGCCCGGCTGATCTCCATCCAGCCCTGCTTGACCGCGCGCGGCAGTCCCGGCAGGCCGTCCGGGATGCCGAAGTACTGCGGGAACCCGTCCGCGGCCGGGGTCCGGATCGCCGCCAGCCCGTCGAGGATCGGCTGCCGCGCCTCGGGCGGCACCTCGGTGGCCAGGTAGCGGTAGATCGCCACCAGGTCGTTCGGGGTCGTCCTGGTCATCTCCCACTGGTCGGAAATCCGTGGCGGCTGCGTGTTCTCCAGATTCATCAGATCAGCCATCCGCGTGATGATCGATCCGCGTCCGCCCGAGTTCCAGAACGATTCGGCGTCGCCGTCGTCGCTGAGCGACAGCATCTCGACGATGCGCTCGCGCTGCGCGTCGCTCGGGGCGTGCCAGCCGCCGGTGTGCAGGACGTCGAGCGCCATCAGGAGCTTGACCACCGATGCCGTGTAGAACTGCCGGTCGCCGTTCGCGGAGGCCAGCAGTTCGCCGGTGGCCGTGTCGTACAGGGCGAGGCCGACGGTGGTTCCGGACACCTCGTGGGTGACCGCGCCGGTCGCGGCGGCGGCGAGACGCGTGCGCTCGTCGGCGGTCAGCGTCGAGTGCGTGGTGCTGACCGATGTGGCCGACGGTGCCGTGCTGGTCGACGGCAGCGCGCTGGGCGCCGCGACGGGCACCGAACCGGTGTCCGCCTTGCCGATGGTCAGCGAGGTGACGACCACGGCCGTGGCCACTCCCGCGCCCACCCCGGCGAGCACGACGCGCCATTTCATGCCCCGCATAACGTCCACCTAATCGGAATCGTGCCCCGCGGAGGTAACCGTACGGTAAAACCACGCGATCTCATGTCGATCTTCGTCAGGTCGGGTGGAATCTACTGTGGACCAAAAGAACCGGGCCGGGCACCTTACTCCACACCCCTGACAGGAATGCGCCACCGGCCCGCGCGGGCGGGAAGTTGTCCACATCGTCCTGAACCATCCACAGAATCCCGTTCTGTTTCGGGAACACTGGTTTTCTGCCCCATAGTGGTTCCATGACTTCCACGACCACCAACACCGGCACGGACGGCCGGATCACCGTCCGCATCTCCGACCCCGGCGAGCTGATCGCCGCGGTGCCGCACCTGCTGACGTACCGGCCCGGCCCGTCCGTCGTGCTGCTCAACCACGGCGGCCGGGAACGCATGATCACGCCGGTGATCCGCGCGGATCTGCCCGACGAGGCGTGCGAGCCGGACATGGCCGGTGATCTCGTGCGCGCCGTGCTCCGACATCCCGGCGCCGGGGTGACGGTCGTGATCATCGGCCGCCACCCCGGCCACCGGGCGCCGCCGGGCCGGTTGCCGCACGACGGCTTGGCCCTCCGGTTGACGTCCGCGTTCAGGAACGCCGGACGCCCGGTCGACCACGCCCTGTGGGTCCCGGAGATCCGCGGCGGAGCACGGTGGCGGTGCTACCACGAGAGGTGCCTGCGGGGCGTGCTGCCGGACGACCGGGAAACCGTGCTGGCCGCCACGATGGCGACGAGTGGCCAAGTGACGTACGGCAGCCGCGAGGAGATGGCACGCCTGCTCGACCCCGACGACCCAGCCGCCATCACCCGACGGCAACACATGCTGGACGAAGCGATCGACAACGGACTGACGAGACCGAGCCCCACTGGGCCGGCGAGCAAGGCACAGCAGCCCACGGCGGCCAATCCCAACAAGGCAACGCACGGCGCCGCACTGGGTGCGTTCACCGAGGCAAAGTCGGCTGCACCGACCGCCAAGGGCGGCGCCGCACCGGGCCGGTGCGGCGAAGCGGAGTCGGCCGAGCCCGCCGCGGGCGGCCCAGCGGGTTGGCACGCCGCGATGGGCGGTGCCGAACCGGGCTGGTGCGGCGAGGCGGAGTCGGCCGAGCCCGCCGCGGGCGGCCTAGCGGGTTGGCACGCCGCGATGGGCGGTGCCGAACCGGACTGGTTCGGCGAGGCGCAGTCGGCCGAGCACCTCGCCGTCGTCCGCGTCGCCCTGGCCCGGGCCGTCGCGGGCGACTTCGACCTGAGCGACGACGACGTGGTCTCCCTGGCGATGGCCCTGTCGGACCTCACGGTGCGCGACCGTTGCCTCACGACGGCCGACCCGCCCGGCGAACCCCCGTCCACCGCCGCCGAACGGCTGTGGCTCGAACTCGTGCGCCGCACCCCGATGCCGGAACGCGCCGAGCCGGCCGTGCTGCTCGGCTACTCGGCCTACCGCCGCGGGGACGGCGTCCTGGCCGCCCTGGCGTTCGACAACGCACTGGCCGCCCACCCCGGCCACCGCCTCGCGGAGCTCCTCCGGATCTGCCTGAGCCACCAACTCCCGCCCGACACACTCCGCCGCCTGAGCGACTGCCAGGAAGGAGGCCTCATGCCCAGCTGACCCAGCCCGCGCGCCACCGGAGGCCCAGCGGGCGCATGACGGGGGAGGGAGCGGCTCCCGCAGGTGTCCGCCCCGCAGGACCAGCAGGTGCGAGGCACCTCAACGGCCGAGCTGACTCCCGATCGGCACCGGCCGCGCAGACCAAGCCCCGATCGGTGCGGGCCGCGCCGACCACGCTCGATCGAGACCGGCCGCACCGGTCGCACCGACCAAGCTGCGATCGGTGCGGGCCGCAGTGCCAAAGCCGCGATCGGCGTGGGCCGCACCGATCAAGCTGCGATCGGCGCGGGCTGCACCGATCAAGCCGCGATCGGCACCGGCCAAGCCTCGACCGGCGCCGGCCCACCCGCCGAGAGGATCAGCCCCCGAGAGGACCAGCCCCCGAGGGGATCAGCCCCCGAGAGGACCAGCCCCCGAGGGGATCAGCCCCCGAGGAGGATCAGCCTCCGAGGGCCTTGCGCTCCTGCGTGAAGCGCCAGGCGTCGCGGACGATGCCTTCCAGGTCGGCGCGCTCGGGCTTCCAGCCGAGCTCCTCGCGGGCCCGGTCGCTGGCCGCCACCAGGATCGCGGGGTCGCCGGCGCGGCGCGGCGCCACCTCGGCCGGGATCGGGTGCCCGGTCACGGCGCGGCACGCCTCGATGACCTGGCGCACGGAGAACCCGGTGCCGTTGCCCAGGTTGTAGATCCGGTGTTCGCCGGCCCGCGCGTGCGTCAGCGCGAGCAGGTGGGCGTCGGCGAGGTCGGCCACGTGGATGTAGTCGCGAACGGCCGTGCCGTCGTCGGTGGGGTAGTCCTCGCCGAAGATGCCGATGTGCGGGCGGTCCCCGGTGGCCACCTGCAGCACCAGCGGGATCAGGTGGGTCTCGGTGGTGTGCCGTTCCCCGTAGCGGCCGTACGCGCCGGCGACGTTGAAGTACCGCAGGCTCACGGCAGCCAGCCCGTGCGCCCGCGCGTAGCTGGTGATCGCGTGGTCGATGGCCAGCTTCGACGCACCGTAGGTGTTGGTCGGCATCGTGGGCGCGGTCTCCGGGATCGGGCTGCGCTCCGGCTCACCGTAGGTGGCCGCCGTGGAGGAGAAGACCAGGCGGGGCGTGCCGTGCGCGCGCATCGCGTCCAGCAGGCGAATGGAGGTGATCACGTTCCCGTGCCAGTACTTGGCCGGGTCCTGCATCGACTCGCCGACGAGGGACTTCGCCGCGAAGTGCAGCACGCCGTCGAAGCCCTCGCCGAGCAGGGACGCCGTCGCGTCGGCGGCGTCGCCCTCGACGAAACGCGCGCCGTCGGGGACGGCGTCCGCGTGGCCGGTGGACAGGTCGTCCACGACGACGACCTCGTGCCCGGCCTCCAGCAGACGGGCCGTGCAGACGCTGCCGACGTAACCGGCACCGCCCGTGACGATCAGCTTGAGGCGCGAGGAGTCGGAAGCCATGGTCTCGTCGGAAGCCTTTCTCGAGAACGAAAAGGAGGTGTCGCCAGTGTGGACCAGCAACCTGTGAGCCACGCACAGGTCCGGCCCCGCCGAATCACAGCTCGTCGCGTCCCGCGCCGGGGGACGGGATCGCCACGAAGGCACGCGGCGCGCGGTAGCCCGCGCGGTCGAAGGCCTCCGTGACCGCCGCCTCCACGGTGTCCACACCGGACTCGGGCACGAGGGCGATCGCGGTGCCGCCGAACCCGCCGCCGGTCATCCGCGCGCCCAGGGCGCCGTTGGCTTCGGCGACCTCCACGGCGAGGTCCAGTTCCGGGCAGGAGATCCGGTAGTCGTCACGCATGCTGGCGTGCGAAGCGGTCAGCAGCGGGCCGATGTCGCCGATCCGGCCGTCCCGGAGCAGCGCGACGACGTCGAGCACGCGCTGGTTCTCCGTCACGACGTGGCGGACGAGCGGGCCGAGCTCGGCGGGCAGCTGCGCGAGCGCGCCGTCCAGGTCGCCGGGGCCCACGTCCCGCAGCGCCTTGACGCCGAGCAGGTCGGCCGCGCGTTCGGTGCCTTTGCGGCGCTCGCCGTAGCCGCCCTCGCTGTGGGCGTGCTTGACGCGTGTGTCGATGGCCAGGATGCGCAGGCCCGCGGCCGCGGCGTCGAACGGCACCTGTTCCATCTCGCCGGAGCGGACGTCGAGGAACAGCACGTGACCGTCCACGCAGCACAGCGACGCGGTCTGGTCGAGCACGCCGGTCGGGGCGCCGACGAAGTCGTTCTCGGCGCGCTGAGCCCAGCGGGCGATCTCGGCGCGCCGCTCCAGGCCCGGGTCGTCTTCACCGGCCAGCCCGAGCAGGGCCAGCGCCACCGCGCACTCCAGCGCGGCGGAGGAGGACAGCCCGGCGCCGGTGGGGACGTCACCGGCCAGCACGACGTCGGCGCCACGCTCGACGCCGTGGTCGCGCAGCACCCACGCCACCCCGGCCGGGTACGCGGCCCAGCCGTCGACACCACCGGGACGCAGATCGGGGATCGCGACGGGCTCGGCTTGCTGGATGCGCCCGTCGGAGCCGAGCGTGGACACGGTGAGGACCTGGTCGGCGCGCGGGGACGCGGCGGCGGCCAGCCGGTGCGGCAGGGCGAACGGCAGCACGAAACCGTCGTTGTAGTCGGTGTGCTCGCCGATCAGGTTGACCCGGCCCGGCGCGGACCACACCCCGGCCGGGGACCGCCCGTGCACGGACCGGAACGCCTCCGCGGCCTCGCTCGCGGAGCTCACTTGGCCTGCGCCAGAACCGCGTGCAGCACCGACATGGGCACCTGGACCGCGCCGAGCTCGCCGGTCAGCTCCGCGGTGCCGCCGCCGTCCGCGCGGCGCACCGAAACGACGCTGCCGGGGGCGACTCCCGCCTTCTTCAGGTCGACCATCAGCTTCTCGTCGAGCTGGATGTGCTCGGCGAGGCGCCGGATCTCCGCCTTGCCGCCGCCGGAGCGCGCGAAGTCGTCCAGCCGCACCAGGTCGGCCTCGGCGGGCGGCGCGGGCAGCCCGCCCTCGCCGAGCTTGTCCAGACCAGGGATCGGGTTGCCGTAGGGCGAGGTGGTCGGGTGGTCGAGCAGCCGGACCAGCTTGCGCTCCACCGCCTCGCTCATGACGTGCTCCCAGTGGCAGGCCTCGGTGTGCACGTGCTCCCACTCCAGCCCGATCACGTCGAGCAGCAGTCGCTCCGCGAGGCGGTGCTTGCGCATGACGGCGATGGCGAGTTCCCGGCCGTGGTCGGTGAGCTGCAGGTGGCGGTCGTCGGCGACGCGCACCAGCCCGTCGCGTTCCATGCGGGCCACCGTCTGGCTGACTGTCGGACCGCTCTGCTGCAGCCGCTCGGCGATGCGGGCGCGCAGCGGTACGACACCTTCCTCTTCGAGCTCGAAGATGGTCTTCAAGTACATCTCTGTGGTGTCGATGAGATCGTTCACGATGTCCCCTTCGTCCGCGACAATCCATGGTAGTCGTTCCGGGCGACGGTCACCCCAGGTGACCGGGAGGATAATCCCGCTCCTCACGGCTACCATCGGACGTCATGCAGCCCGCCGTCGTCTGGGATCCCGCCCTCCTCGGTTACGACCTCGGCGGTGAGCACCCGTTCAACCCGGTCCGGCTCGACCTCACCGTGCGGCTCGCCACTGAGCTGGGGGTCCTCGACGGCGTGGAACTGCTCGTGCCCGAGCCCGCCACCGATACCGAGTTGTACCGCATCCACGCTGAGGAGTACCTGGCGGCGGTCAAGCTCGCGCCGACCGCGGGCTGGGACGTCGGCCACGGCCTCGGCACCGCCGACAACCCGGTGTTCAGCGACATGCACGACGCCTCCGCGCTGGTGGTCGGCTCGACCCTGCTCGGGGCGCGCAAGATCGCCGACGGCGAGGCGCGGCGCGCGGTGAACATCGCAGGTGGCCTCCACCACGCGATGCGCGACCACGCCGCCGGGTTCTGCGTCTACAACGACTGCGCGGTGGCCATCTCCTGGCTGCTCGACCACGGTTTCGACCGCATCGCCTACGTGGACACCGACGTCCACCACGGCGACGGCGTGCAGGCCGCCTTCTACGGCGACCCCCGTGTGCTCACGGTCTCGCTGCACCAGCACCCGTTCACGCTGTGGCCGGGCACCGGGTACAGCGCCGAGACCGGGTCCGGCGAGGCCGAGGGCACGTCGGTGAACGTGCCGCTGCCGCCGGGCACCCGCGACGCCGGCTGGCTGCGTGCCTTCCACGCGGTCGTGCCGTCCCTGCTGGAGGTGTTCCGGCCGCAGATCCTGGTCACCCAGTGTGGTGTCGACTCCCACGAGGAGGACCCGCTCGCGGACCTCGCGCTCTCGGTCGACGGCCACCGGACCATCTACGCTACTCTCCGTGACCTCGCTGAGCGTCACGCCGAGGGCCGGTGGCTGGCCGTCGGCGGCGGCGGGTACCAGCTGATCCGGGTCGTGCCGCGCTCGTGGACGCACCTCATGGCGACGGTCCTCGACCGCGACGTGAAGCCCGAGACGCCGCTGCCGCCGAACTGGGTCAACACGGTCCTGCGGGCCGCGCCGAGCGCCGAACTGCCCCCGGAGATGACCGACGGCCGGGACACCACGTTCCGCTCCTGGGGGGACGGGGCGGACGATCCGGTCGACGTCGCGATCCGGGACACGCGCCGCGCGTTGTTCCCACTGCACGGCCTGGACCCGGACGACCCGAGGGACTGACCCGACCGATCCGAGGAATCGACGTGAGATGAGCAGGACCGACAAGCCCAGCGGACCGCACGACGACGAGCCCCGCGGAGCCGCACCGGCCGGCAGGCCCGTTCAGGGGGACGGCGCGCCGGGAGCGGAGAGCCCGGAGGGCGGCCTCCGCGCCGCGGCGGGTGGTGGCGAACAGGCCGCTGCCGGCCAGAATCGGGGCGCCGGCGCGGGCGGTGAGCATGCCGCTCGTGGCGGCTCGGGGTCGGGCGGCGGCGTGGGCAGTGTCGGTGGTGGCGAGGCCTCCGGTGGTGAGCGAGCGGCCGGTGGCGAGGCTCCCGGTGGTGAGCAGGCCGACGGTGGCGGCTCGGGGCTGGGTGGTGTCGATCAGGAGCAGGTGGGTGGCGCTGGCGTGGGCAGTGATCAGGGCAGTGCGGGCGGCAGCGGGCAGCAGGAGCCGCTGACCGATGCCGGTGAGCGTGGGGACGCGGGGCAGGCGCAAGTGGGCAGTGCCGGTGAGCGTGGGGGCGCGGGGCAGGCGCAGGTGGGCGGTGCCGGTGAGCGTGGGGGCGCGGGGCAGGCGCAGGTTGGCGATGCTGGCGAGCGTGGGGGCGCGGGGCAGGCGCAGGTGGGCGGTGCCGGCGAAAGCGGCGGTACTGGCCGCGGTGGTGTTGGTGAGCGAAGCGGCGCCGGCGAGCGCGGCAGTGCCGGCGAGCGCGGTGCTGCCGGCGCGTCCAGCGATGCGGGCCAGGAGCCGGCCAGCAGCGGCGCCGGTCCCGGGCAGGCGGACGGCGCGGGTGACGGGGCGAACCGGGAGAAGCACGGGCCCCGCGATCCCTTCGACTACCCCCGCCACTGGGAGGCCGACGTTCTGCTCAGCGACGGTGGCACCGTCCACTTGCGACCCATCGTCCCGAGTGACGCCGGCGCTCTCGTCACCTTTCACGGCAAGCTTTCCGAGCGCACCCGGTACCTCCGCTACTTCGGCGCCTACCCGCGCATCCCGCAGCGGGACCTCGAACGGTTCTCCGTCGTCGACCACCACGATCGCGTGGCGTTCGTCGCCCTGCTCGGGGACGACATCATCGCTGTGGGGCGGTACGAGCGGCTCGGCGACGGGCCCTCGGCCGAGGTGGCGTTCGTCGTGGACGACGCGCACCAGGGGCGCGGCGTCGGGTCGATCCTGCTGGAGCACCTGGCCGCCGCCGCGTCCGAGAGCGGCCTGCGCCGGTTCGTCGCCGAGGTCCTCGCCGAGAACGCGGCCATGGTGCGCGTCTTCCGCGACGCCGGCTACCAGGTGAGCCGCGCCATCGAGGAGGGCGTGCTGCACCTGGAGTTCGACATCGACCCGACCGAGGAGTCCCTCGCCGTCGCCCGCGCACGCGAACAGGCCGCCGAGGCGCGCAGCGTCTACAACCTCCTCCACCCGCGCTCCGTCGCGGTCATCGGCGCCTCGGCCGACCCCATGAAGGTCGGCTACTCGGTCCTGTCCAACCTGCTCGCCGCGGACTTCGCGGGCACCGTCTACCCGGTCAACCCGGAGCACCGCTCGGTGCGCGGCGTGCGTGCGTATCCGTCCGTTGTGGACATCCCGGACCCGGTGGACCTCGCCGTCGTCGCGGTGCCCGCGGACCAGGTCGAGTCTGTGTTGGACGGTGCGCTCGCCAAGGGCGTCAAGACCTTGCTGATCGTCACCGCCGGTTTCGGCGAGGCCGGCCCGCACGGGCTGCACGCCGAGCTGCGCCTCGTCGGCGAAGCACGCGCACACGGCATGCGCGTGGTCGGCCCCAACGCCCTCGGTGTGCTCAACACCGATCCGGCGGTCCGGCTCAACGCCACTCTCGCCCCGCGCCTGCCCAAGCGTGGCCGCGCCGGCTTCTTCTGCCAGTCCGGCGCCCTGGGCACCGCGATCCTCGCCGACGCCGAAGCACGCGGCCTCGGCCTGTCGACGTTCGTGTCGGCGGGCAACCGCGCCGACGTCTCCGGCAACGACCTGCTGCAGTACTGGGAGACCGACACCAGCACCGACCTCGTCCTGCTCTACCTCGAATCGTTCGGCAACCCGCGCAAGTTCGCCCGCCTCGCGCGGCGGCTCGGGCGCAGCAAGCCGATCGTCGCGGTGAAGTCCGGGCGGCACGCCGTTCGCCCGCAGCTGGCCGCGACGTCCGCCGAGGTCGACGAGTCGAGCGTGCAGGCCCTGTTCGAGCAGGCCGGTGTGGTGCGGGTGGAGACGCTGGCGCAGCTGTTCGACACCGCGCTCGTGTTCGCCCACCAGCCGCTGCCGGCGGGGCCGCGGATCGGGATCGTCGGCAACTCCAGCGCGATCGGCCTGCTCGCCGCCGACACGGCCCGCGCGCAGGGGCTGCGCCTGGCGTTCGACCCCGTGGACGTCGGGCCGCAGGCCGGTCCGGACGACTTCGCCGCGGCGGTGCGGGAGGCGCTGAACAACCCGGAGACCGACGCGCTGGTCGCGGTGTTCGTGCCGCCGCTGTCGATCCCGGGCAGCACGTACGCGCGGGCGCTGCGCGAGGCGGCCCAGGAGCTTGACCAGGGCAAACCGATCGTGTCGACGTTCCTCGCCGCCGAGGGCGTGCCGGACGAGCTGGCCGTGCCCGGACCGGACGGCGCACCGGGACGCGGGTCGATCCCGTCGTACCCCAGCCCGGAGCGCGCGGTGAACGCGCTGGCGAAGGTCGTGCGGTACGCGGCGTGGCGGCAGCGGCCGCAGGGCACGCTGATCCGCCCCGACGGGCTGCACGTCGAGCAGGCGGAGCAGGTCGTGCGGGAGATCCTGGCAGGCGGCGACAAGAACGTGGTGCTCGAGGACGCCGACATCGTGCGGCTGCTCGGGTGCTACGGCATCGACGTGGTGCCGTTCCGGATGGTGTCGAGCGCCGAGGCCGCGGTCCAGGCCGCGGAGGAGCTCGGCTACCCGGTGACCGTGAAGGCCGTGGACGAACGCCTGCGCGGACGGCCGGACCTCGCGGGCGTGCGGCTGGACCTCGCGTCGCCCGACGCGGTGCGGCGCGGGTACGAGGACCTGAGCGAGGTGTCCGGCGAGCGGGACGTCTACGTGCAGAAGATGGCGCCGAAGGGCATCTCGTGCCTGATCGGGCTGCAGGACGACCCGTCGTTCGGCAGCCTGGTGTCGTTCGGGTTGTCCGGGCTGGTGAGCACGCTGCTGGGGGACCGGGCGTACCGGGCGGTGCCGCTGACCGACGTCGACGCTGCGACGCTCATCCGCGAGCCGAAGAGCGCCCCGCTGCTGACCGGCTACCGCGGCGACGAACCCGCGGACCTCGCGGCGCTGCAGGACATGGTGCTGAGGGTGGCGGCGCTGGCGGAGGACCACCCGGAGGTGCGGGCGCTGACGCTGGACCCGGTGATGGCCTCGCCGGAGGGCGCGTTCGTCGCCAACGCGCGCATCGTGCTCGGCCCGCCGCCCGCCCGGCCGGACACCGGGCCGCGAAGGCTGCGCCCGATCAACGCGACGTTCTGACCTGCTGCGGTGGTGGGCCGGCATCGGTGGGAGGGCTGGGGCCGGCGGCTGCGGGCAGGTGATGTGGCGGTGGCCGGTGCGTGCGGCGGGCTGGGGGTGATGCCGCGGGCAGGGTGGGTCGCCGGGAGCGGTTACTCCGCGGCCTTGAGGATCGGGCGCAGGTCGTCCAGGCGGTCGAACAGGTGCCAGACGTACGAGGACGTCCCGTTTTCCCGGTGGGGGTGGAGGTCGGCCAGGGCCGGGTCGTCGCGGTAGCTCTCGAATGCCTTCGGGGAGTCCCACTCGACCAGGATCATCACCTGGCGCGGGGCGATGTCCCCGGTCGCGGCCTCGCGGAACTTGCCCAGTGCCACGACCCGGCCGCCGTGGGTGGCGACCTCCTCCGCGGACCGGCGCGAGTACGCCAGGTACTCCGCGCGGTCGGCGACATCGAACAGGTTCAGCGCGTACACCTTGCCCATGCCGGCCACTCTACGGCCGCGCCGCCACCACGCCAGGGCTCGCGGTGTCGGCGCTACGGCCGCGCAGCCACCACGGCTCACGGGCAGCTCCACGGCGCGCCGCCACCACGCCACGGCTCGCGGAGTCAGCGCTACGGCCGCGCAGCCACCACGGCTCACGGGCAGCTCCACGGCGCGCCGCCACCACACCACGGCTCGCGGTGTCAGCGCTACGGCCGCACCGCCAACACCGACCGGCTTCCGGGGTACTCCGTCAGCGTCCACAACTGGTCGGCCGGCCCGCGGTAGCTCAGGTCCTCGTTGCCCGCCGGGAAGACGCTCGCCTTCTGCGTGGGCCCGAACGACGCCGTGAACGTCCACAGCGAGCCCCGGCTGCCCGAACCCGCGCTGGCGGACACGTAGAACGTCCCGTCGATCGCTGTCGCGCCTTGCATGCTCTTGATGCCCACCCGGTAGGCCTCCGTGGCGTGCGTGTAGCCGTCGGCGGACTCGGCGAACTTGCGGTCCGTGTAGTCGATCGGGAAGCGCACCACCCGCGTGCCCGTGCCGTCCGCGTTGTACTCCGGCACCACCACGCTGTCCGGCGTGCTCGTCCGGTCCAGCGACGCCGCCGAGAACCGCAGCTCGGTCACGCCACTGGCCGCCGAGTCGACGAAGCGCAGCGCCTGCGGCAGCACGTACGCGTAGTCGTGCGCCTCGTACGTGCCGTCCGCCTGCCGTCCGATCGCCGCGCTGTCGCCGGTCCGCACCTGCCAGATGTGCCGCAGGTCGAAGGCCCGGAACCCGCCCGACGTGTCGGCCACGTACAGGTAGTACCCGTACAGGAAGATCCCGCCCGCGTGCACGGTCACCGCCCGGAAGTCCGGCTGCCCGGCCGAATTCGTGTACGGCTCGACCAGCAGCACGTGCCGGTACTTCAGAGTCGAGTAGTCCACGAACGAGACCCGCACGCCCTTGTTCGCCCCGGAACCGGCGTAGTACCAGCTCGCCAGCACCGCCGTGCGGCCCTCGTACAGCCCGTCCCCGTAGGCGTCGGCCGTCGTGGTGACACCCTGCGGGTACCAGTCGGTCGTGTCGTTGTCGCCGGAGTTCCAGCAGAACGCCGCCACCTGGCCCGTCGCGCCCGGGTCGCACGACGACGCGCTGCGGTTGGCGCTGTCGAGCACCGCGGAGAACGACACCGTCGGCAGCACCCCGTCCAGCGCGCTGATCACGGAGTTGTAAGCGCTTTCCTTCAGCCGGAAGTCGCTCGCGGTCAGCTTGACCGGGGCGGCGTTCGCGACCGGGGTGACGAAGACGGTCAGAAGGACGGCCAGGACCGCGGCGAACCTGCGCATCAGCCCACCGTAGGCACCGCAGGTGTCGGCGAGTAGACGCTTTCCTTGCCACGACGCGACCACACCGGATCGGAACACCGCGTCCCCTCCGCCGCCAGCCGCCGTTTCACGATCTTGTACGTGGATGTCCGCGGGAGTTCGTTGACAAGGCGCACGAACCGTGGCAGCTGCTTCGGCCCGAGGTCCGGTTGCGCGGCCAGGAACTCCCCGAACTCCTCGGGCGACAGCGGACCCGACAGCACCAGCGCGGCCATCACCTGGTCGCCCACCGCCGGATCCGGCACCGCGTACACCGCCGCCTCGGCGATCGCCGGGTGCCGCAGCAGGACCCGTTCGATGGGCGCGGTGCCGAGGTTCTCGCCGTCGACCCGCAGCCAGTCCCCGAGCCGCCCGGCGAAGAAGCAGAACCCGTTCTCGTCCACGTACGCCAGGTCGCCGGTGTGGTACCGCCCGTCGCGGAGCCGCTCGGCGTCCGCCTCGGGGTTCTTGTAGTAGCCCGCGAACGCCCCCGCACCGGTGGTGTTCACCAGCTCCCCGACCACGCCGGGCGGACACACCGAGCCGGTCTCCGGGTCCAGCACCGCGACCCCCTCCGGCAACGGCCCCAGCGACCCCGGTGGCGTGTCCGGCGTCCGCGCGAACCCGATCCCGCCCTCGGTCGAGCCGAACGCGTCCACCACGTGGCAGCCGAACCGGCGGCCGAACTCGGCCAGGTCCGCCTCCGCGCCCTCGTTGCCGTACACGATCCGCAGCGGGTTGTCCGCGTCGTCCGGCGACTCGGGCGTCGCCAGCACGTAGGACAGCGGCTTGCCCACGTAGTTCGCGTAGGTGGCGCCGAACCGCCGCACGTCGGGCAGGAAACCGGACGCCGAGAACCGCCGCCGCATCGCCAGCGCGGCGCCCGCGGCGAGCCCGACCGACCACCCGGCCATGATCGCGTTGGAGTGGAACATCGGCATCGACAGGTACACGCAGTCCGAACCGGACAGTCCGAAGCGGGAGGCCAGCATCTGCCCGGGGAAGGCGATCTTCTCGTGCGTGCACCGCACCGCCTTGGGGTCGCCGCTGGTGCCGGAGGTGAAGATGAGCATCAGCAGGTCCGCGGGCGTCGCGGGCACCGGGGACAGCGGCGAGCCCGCGCAGGAATCCAGCAACGCGGCCCACTCCGGCCCGTCCAGGTCCAGCACCGGCACGTCCACCCCGTCCAGCAACGCCGCGTGCCGCCCCTCGGTGAGCACCAGCTGGCAGTCGGCGAGCCGGATGTCCCGCTCCAGCGCCGCGCCCCGGCGCGTCGGGTTCAGCCCGACCAGCACCGACCCCGCGAACGCGCACCCGCCGAGCAGGAACGAGAACGACGGCACGTTGTCCGCCAGCACACCCACGTGCTGCACCGGCCCGGTCAGCAACGAACGCAGCACCGCCGCGTGGTCGGCGCACTGCTGCACGTGCTCCCGCCAGGTCCACGCCGAGTCCTCGAACCGCAGGCCAGGGCCGTCGTCCGCGGCACGCGCCAGCAGCATCTCGGTGACCGTCATGACGTCGCGAGCAGGTCGCCCAGCACCCGCAGCTGCGCCGTCGCCCCGCCGAGGGCGAACTCCAGCCGCTTGGCCGCCACGAAGTACCGGTGCAGCTCGTGGTCGGTGTCGATGCCGACCCCGCCGTGGACGTGGACGGCAGTGTGCGCGACGCGGTGCCCGGCCTCGGCCGCCCAGTACTTCGCCGTCGCGACCTCCGGCCCCGCGGGCAGCCCCTCCGACAGGCGCCACGCGGCTTGCCACAGGGTCAGCCGCACGGCTTCGACGTCGATGTAGGCGTCCGCGAGCCGCTGCCGCACCGCCTGGAACGCGCCGATCGCGTGCCCGAACTGCTCGCGCTGCCGTGCGTACTCCGCGGTGCGGTGCAACGCGCTCTCCAGCACGCCGAGCTGCTGCGCGCACAACCCCACCGTCGCGTGCTCGGCCAGGGACACCTCCGGCAGCCGTGCAGCCGGCGCCCCGTTCAGCTCGACCAGCCCGGCGTCGGCGTGGTCGACCACGCTCTGCGGCCGCACCCCGTCCGCGGCGACCACGAACACCGCCGTCCCCTCGGGCGTGTGCGCGGGCACGACCAGCGCGTCGGCGAACGCGGCGAACGGCACCGCCGTCTGCGTGCCCGAGACCCGCCAGCCCCCGCCGTCCGGTTCCGCCGTGAAACCGCACGGCGCGCCCGCGTCCGGCAGCGCCAGCGCCAGCACCGCCTGACCGCGCACCGCCGGCACGACCCACTGCTCGATCAGCCGCCCGTCTCCGGACTCGGCGATCGCGGACGCCCCCACCACGGTCGGCAGGTACGGCACCTCGGCGACCGCCCGGCCGACTTCGGTCAGCACCGCGCACTGCCCGAGCAACCCGAGGCCGCCGCCCCCGACCGCGGTGGGCAGCGCCGCGTCGATCACCCCGGCCCGCGCCAGCTCCTGCCACACCGCGCGGTCGAACCCGCCCTCGCCGTGCGGGCTCGCCGAAGCGCGCTCGGACAGGATGCGGCCGGCGAGCGCGGCCAGTTCGGCGACGTCCGCACTCAACGCGAAGTCCACGGCTTCCTCCTCAGCGGGTCACGGGCAGGGACAGGGCGGTCGCGGCGATCAGGTCGCGCTGGATCTCGTTGGTGCCGCCGCCGAAGGTCAGGATCAGCGCTGAGCGGTGCGCGCGTTCCAGCCGTCCGCGCAGCACGGCGCCGGGGGAGCCGGCGCGCACCACCGAGCCCGGCCCGACGACCTCCATCAGAAGCCGGTACGCCTCGATCGCCAGCTCGGTGCCGAACACCTTCGTCGCCGACGCCTCCGCCGCGCCCAGCTCGTCCGAGCCCGCCGCCCACGCGATCCGCCAGTTGCGCAGCTTGAGGTACTCGGCATGGGCGTGCACGCGGGCCAGGTGCATCCGGACCCACTCGGCGTCGATGACCCGGCTGCCGTCCGGCTGCTTGGTCTCCTGCGCCCACCTGCGCACCTCGTCCAGCGCGGAGATGATCGGCGCGGCGGAGGTCAGCGCCACGCGCTCGTGGTTGAGCTGGTTGGTGATGAGCGGCCAGCCCGCGTTCTCGCCGGCGATCCGGGCGGACACCGGCACCCGCACGTCGTCGTAGTAGGTCGCGCTCGTGCCCGGTCCGGCGACGGTGCGCACCTTCGTCCAGGAGAAGCCGGGCGCGTCGGTCGGCACGACCAGGATGCTCAGCCCCTTGTGCCGTTTCGCGTCCGGGTCGGTGCGCGCGGCCAGCCACACGTAGTCGGCGTACTCGATCAGGCTCGTCCACATCTTCTGGCCGTTGACGACGTAGGAGTCGCCGTCCCGGACCGCGCGAGTGCGCAGCGACGCCAGGTCGGTGCCCGCCTCCGGCTCGGAGTAGCCGATCGAGAAGTGCAGCTCGCCGCCGGCGATGCGCGGCAGGTAGAACGCCTTCTGCTCCGGCGTGCCGAACCGCATGATGGTGGGCCCGATCGTGTTGACCGTCAGGAACGGCACCGGCACCCCGGCGACGGCCGCCTCGTCGGTGAAGACGAGCTGTTCGAGCATGGGCCTGGCCTGCCCGCCCCACTCCTCCGGCCACCCGATCGCGAGCCAGCCGTCCCGGCCCAGTTCGCGCACGATCTCCTTGTAGGCCTTGCCATCCCCGTATTCGCCGCCGTCCCCGGCCAGCGCCTCGCGCCGCTCCGGGGTCATCAGTCCGGCGAAGTAGTCGCGCAGCTCGTCGCGCAGCCGGTCCTGCTCGGGCGTGTAGCTGATCCGCATGCGTCACCTCCGGCCCGCCCGGTCGTTGCTGGAAGCAGACCGGTCCGTGGCGCTAGTCTAGAACACGTTCTATTTCTATCAGCTCCGCCGCCGAGGAGGAAAGCCATGGAGGTCGCCGTCGACCGGTCGCTGTGCGAGGCGAACGAGGTGTGCATCGGGTTCGCGCCCGCCGTCTTCGAGCTGGACGACGACGAAGAGTTGCGCATCAGTCACCCGTCGGTGCCCGAATCAGAAGTAGAACGTGTTTCGCAAGCGATCGCGGCTTGTCCGAAGAATGCGCTGTTCATCGTGGAGTAAACGGCAGAAACTGGGGGTTGTCCGCGACGAGAACAGATTCTAGTCTGACCGTCGTGGAAGGTATGCGGGAACCGCGGGTGGCCATCGTGACCGGCGCCGGGGCGGGACTGGGCCGGGCGGAGGCGCTGGCGCTGGCCCGTTCGGGCGCCTCGGTCGTCCTCAACGACGTCACGGAGGCCGCGAAGACCGTCGTCGAGGAGATCGAAGCCGAGGGCGGACGGGCGCTGCTCGTCACCGGGGACGTGGGCGAGCGCGCCACCGCCGACGCCCTCGTCGAAGCCGCGCTCGACCACTTCGGCGGGCTGCACGTCGTCGTCAACAACGCCGGGGTGCTGCGCGACCGGATGCTGTTCTCGATGTCCGACGAGGAGTGGGACACCGTGATCCGGGTGCACCTGCGCGGGCACTTCCTGTTGTCCCGCAACGCGACCGCGCACTGGCGTGCCCAGTCGAAGGCCACCGGCGCGCCGGTGTTCGCGCGTATCGTCAACACCGCCTCCGAGGCGTTCCTCGTCGGATCCGCCGGGCAGCCCAACTACGCGGCCGCCAAGGCGGGCATCGTGGGCCTCACCGTCGCCACCGCCCGGGGCGCCGCGCGGTACGGGGTGCGGGCCAACGCCATCTGCCCCCGCGCGCGGACCGCCATGACCGCCGCGGTCTTCGGCGACGCACCGGACGGCGGCGTCGATCCGCTGTCGGTCGACCACGTCGCCCCGTTCGTCGCGTTCCTCGCCTCGGAGCAGGCCGAACGCATCAACGGCCAGGTCTTCGTCGTGCACGGCGGCATGGTCGCGCTGCTGAAACCACCCGCCGTCGAGCAGCGGTTCGACACCGCCGGTCCGCTGTGGACGGCCGACGAGCTCGCGGCCACCGTGGGCGCCCACTTCGACGACCGAGACCCCGACACCATGTTCGCCGCCACCGAGATCCTGGAGCTCCCATGACACTCACCGTGCAGCCGCACCGCGAATCCGTCGGCCTCAAGACCGGTCAGCTCTACCTCGACGGCCAGTGGGGCCCCGGCACCGGCGGCGACTCCTGGACCCACCTGCACCCGGCCACCGGTGAGGAGATCGGCGAGTTCGCCATCGCCACCGAGGCCGACGTCGACGCCGCGGTCGCCTCGGCCCGCGTGGCGTTCGAGTCGGGCACCTGGTCGAACTCCCGCGCGAGCACACGTGTCGCGGTTCTGCACCGGTACGCGGACCTGCTGCGCGAGCACGCCGAGGAGCTGCGGTCGTTGCAGGCACTGGACAACTCGGTGCCGCTGTCGTTCAGCAGCACGATCTACGCGACCTCGGTCGGCGCCGCGGCGGACGTGTTCGACCACCACGCGGGCTGGGTCGACAAGCTCGGCGGCGAGACCCTGACGCCGTACCAGGGCGGCGACCACCTGGCGATGACCTTCCGCGAGCCGATCGGCGTGGTCGCGGCGATCCTGCCGTGGAACGCGCCGTTCCTGCTGTTCGCGCAGAAGGTCGCCCCGGCGCTCGCGGCCGGGTGCACCATCGTGCTCAAACCTTCGGAGTACTGCACGTTCACCGTGCTGCGCATGGTCGAGCTGCTCGTCGAAGCCGGGCTGCCGGCCGGCACGCTCAACGTCGTCACCGGCCCCGGCGACCCGGTCGGCGAAGCGCTGATCACCCACCCCGGGGTGGACAAGGTCAGCTTCACCGGCAGCCGCGCGGTGGGCAAGCACATCGTCGAGGCCTCCGCGGGCACGCTCAAGCGGGTCTCGCTCGAACTCGGCGGCAAGAGCCCGGCGCTGGTGTTCGCCGACGCGCCCAACGTCGCGCTGGCCGCCGCGACCGTCGTCGGCGCGGTCACGATGGGCCTGTCCGGCCAGGCGTGCGTCGCCAACACCCGGGCACTGGTGCACCGCGACGTCTACGACGAGTTCCTCGGCGCCGCGCAGGGCATGGCGCAGGCGATGACCTACGGCGACCCGTTCGACCCCGGGGTCATGGCGAGCCCGCTGATCAACGCCAAGCAGCTGGAACGGGTGCTCGGCTACATCGAGAAGGGCAAGGCCGAGGGCGCCCGGCTGGTCACCGGCGGCGAGCGGCTCGGCGGTGATCTGGCGAACGGCAACTTCGTCGGCCCGACCATCTTCGCCGACGTCGACAACCACGCCACCATCGCGCAGGAGGAGATCTTCGGCCCGGTGCTCGCGGTCGTCCCGTTCACCGACGAGGACGAGGCCGTGCGCCTGGCCAACGACACCGAGTACGGCCTCGGCGCGGGCCTGTTCACCGCCGACGTCCAGCGCGCCTTCCGCGTGTCGCGCAAGCTGCGGGCCGGCACGATCGGCATCAACGGCTTCCAGATCGAGCCGCACCTGCCCTTCGGCGGGTTCAAGCAGTCCGGGCTCGGCCGCGAGGGCGGCAAGTCCTCCATCGAGGCCTACACCGAGCTCAAGTCGGTGTACCTGCCGCTGACCGACGAGATGATGTGATGGGTCGCCTCGACGGGAAGACCGCGCTGATCACCGGCGCGGCCAGGGGACAGGGCGCGGCCGCGGCCCGGCGGTTCACCGCGGAGGGCGCGAAGGTGATGGTCGCCGACGTCGCCGACGACGACGGCAAGGCCCTCGCCGACGAGATCGGCGCCGTCTACCAGCACCTCGACGTGTCGCGCGAGGACGACTGGGCCGCCGCGGTGCGGCGCGCCGAGGACGAGTTCGGCGGCCTCACCGTGCTGGTGAACAACGCGGGAATCCTGCACTTCTCGGAGCTGGCGCACACGTCACTGGCCGATTACGAACGCGTCATCGGCATCAACCAGATCGGGGCGTTTCTCGGCATGCGCTCGGTCGTTGAACCGATGACGCGGGCCGGTGGCGGCTCGATCATCAACGTGTCCTCTGTGGAGGGTCTGGCCGGCATGCCGTTCCTCGTCGCCTACACCGCGAGCAAGTTCGCGATCCGGGGGATGACGAAGGTGGCCGCACTGGAGCTGGGGCGCAAGGGGATCCGGGTCAATTCGGTCCATCCCGGCATGATCGACACGCAGATGGTCGCCGACGCCGCGGGCGGGGCGGAGATCGACATGGCCTGGGTCGGCAAGAAGGTCGCGCTGGGACGCGTCGGCAAGCCCGAGGAGATCGCGCAGCTCGCGGTGTTCCTGGCCAGTGACGAGAGTTCCTACTGCACGGGCGGGGAGTTCGTCGCCGACGGCGGCGCGACCGCGACGCACGCGCTGAACCTGCAGGGGTGATCGACTTCACGGGAATACGAAGTAAACACCGCTAACGCAAAGCGGTTTCCCGCAAGGGAGTAAGACTCAGAGCAACGAGGCTGGGGTCGCGGAGGTGTGATGGGGTCACGCACGGGAACGCTCACGGTACCGGGCACCGCCGCGCTCGCCCAGGTCGGCCGCCTGTCCACACTGGCCTGGGAAGTGCTGCGGGCGATCCCGCGCAGGCCCTTCCAGTTCCGCGAGTGGATCCTGCAGTGCTGGTTCTTCGCGAGCGTGACGATCCTGCCCACCGCGCTCGTCGCCGTCCCGTTCGGCGCGGTCATCGCGCTGCAGCTCGGTTCGCTGACGCAGCAGATCGGCGCGCAGTCGTTCACCGGCGCGGCCAGCGCGCTGGCCATCGTGCAGCAGGCCGCCCCGCTGATCACCGCCCTGCTCGTCGCGGGCGCCGGCGGAAGCGCCGTCTGCGCTGACATCGGCGCGCGCAAGATCCGCGAAGAGATCGACGCGATGGAGGTGCTCGGGGTCAACCCGATCCAGCGCCTCATCGTGCCGCGCGTGCTCGCCGCGATGGTCGTGTCCGTGCTGCTCAACGGCCTGGTCAGCGTGGTCGGCGTGCTCGGCGGCTACTTCTTCAACGTCGTCATGCAGGGCGGCACCCCGGGCGCGTACCTGGCCAGCTTCAACGCGCTGGCGCAGCTGCCGGACCTCTACGTCAGCGAGATCAAGGCCGTGCTGTACGGGTTCGTCGCCGGAGTGGTGGCCGCCTACCGCGGGCTCAACCCGGCCGGCGGGCCGAAGGGCGTCGGCGACGCGGTGAACCAGGCCGTGGTCATCACCTTCCTGCTGCTGTTCCTCATCAACGTCGTGCTGACCGCCATCTACCTGCGGATCATTCCGCCGAAAGCGCTGTGATGACCGCCGAAACGCTGGAGAGACAGCCCGGGGTGTCCGACCGGACACTCGAGATGATCGCGCGCCCCGGCGCCGTGCTGGAGGGACTGGGCAGCCAGCTCTCCTTCTACGTCCGCGCGCTCGCCTGGGCCCCACGCACGCTTCGCCGCTACAGCAGGGAAACGCTGCGGCTGCTGACCGAGGTCTGCTTCGGCACCGGCGGTCTGGCGGTGATCGGCGGGACACTCGGCGTGATGATCGGCATGACCCTGTTCACCGGTCTCATCGTCGGCCTGCAGGGGTACGCCGCGCTCAACCAGCTCGGCACCGCCGCGCTGACCGGGTTCATCTCGGCCTACTTCAACACCCGTGAGGTCGCGCCGCTGGCCGCCGGGCTCGCGTTGTCAGCGACCGTCGGCTGCGGGTTCACCGCCCAGCTGGGCGCCATGCGGATCTCGGAGGAGATCGACGCGCTCGAGGTGATGGCGGTGCCCAGCCTGCCGTACCTGGTCACCACACGCGTGCTGGCCGGGCTGGGCGCGGTGATCCCGCTGTACGCCGTCGGGCTGTTGTCGTCCTACCTGGCCTCGCGCCAAGTCACCGTGTGGCTCTACGGCCAGTCGGCGGGCACCTACGACCACTACTTCGGGCTGTTCCTGCCGCCCGAGGACGTGCTGTGGTCGTTCGGCAAGGTGATCGTGTTCAGCGTGCTGGTGATCCTGTCGCACTGCTACTACGGCTACACCGCCAGCGGCGGGCCTGCCGGCGTCGGCGTCGCGGTCGGCCGCGCGGTGCGGACGTCGATCGTGCTGATCTCGGTACTGGACTTCTTCCTCAGCCTCGCGGTCTGGGGCGCGACCACGACGGTGAGGATCGCGGGATGAGACGGGCGGTGCTGCTGCGGCGGCTCTGGCACCAGGTGCTCGGCCTGGTGTTCCTCGTCGTGTGCGGGCTGTTCTTCGTCACCACGGTCGCCGCCTACAACAAGGAGTTCACCCCGGTCGCGATGGTGCGGCTGGAGACCGACCACGTCGGCAACCAGCTGCGCAAGGGCTCCGACGTCAAGATCCGCGGCGTCGTGGTCGGCGAGGTGCGCTCGATCCAGGCGATGGGCGACCACGCCGCGCTGGAACTCGCGCTGGACCCGGATCAGCTGAGCCTGATCCCGGACAACGTCTCCGCGCGGCTGCTGCCCAAGACCCTGTTCGGCGAACGCTACGTGGCCCTGCACATCCCGCCGGATCCGTCCGCCCGGCACATCGCGGCGGGCGACGTCATCCCGCAGGACCGGTCCAGCTCGGCGATCGAGCTGGAGCAGGTGCTGAACAACGTCATGCCGCTGCTGCAGGCCGTCCAGCCGCAGAAGCTCGCCAGTACGCTCAACGCGGTCTCCACCGCGCTCGACGGCCGCGGCGAGCAGCTCGGCGCCACGCTGGTGAACCTGTCCGAGTACCTGGCCGGGCTGAACCCGTCGCTGCCCGACATCAAGGCCGACATCACCGGGCTGGCGAACGTCGCGGACACCTACGACCGGGCCGCGCCGGACTTCCTGCAGGCGCTGGCCGACCTGACCACCACCACGAAGACCCTGGTGGACAAGCAGCAGGCGCTGACCCAGGTCTGGGCGTCGGTGACGAACGCGAGCGACAACCTGGACAGCTTCCTGCGCGTCAACCAGGCGAACCTGATCAACCTCACGGTCACCTCGCAGTCCACTTTGGAGGTTCTCGCGAAGTACGCGCCGGAGTACCCGTGCCTGCTGCAGCAGCTGGCCGAGGCCGTGCCGCGCGCGTACGAGGCCTTCGGCGCCGGCACCGACAAGATGAACCACGTGACGATCCGGTTCGTCGCCGACCGCACCAAGTACGAGCCGGGCAAGGACGAGCCGGAGTACCTCGACAAGCGCGGGCCGCGCTGCTACCCGATGGTGCTGCCGCCCGGACGCTGGCCGCAGTACCCGCCGGGCGGGCCGATCCAGGACGGCTCCACGCACCCGCCCGCCGGGCCCGGCGCGAGCGTTCCGCTGCCCAGCAACGGGATCATCGACGGCGGGTCGTCCACCACCGGATCGGTCGCGAACTCGCCCGCCGAACAGGACCTCGTCGCTGCGCTGCTGTCCCCGGCCGCGCCGCAGGACGTGCCGGGGTGGGGAACCCTGCTCGCCGGCCCGCTCTACCGCGGGGTGGAGGTGGAGGTCCGGTGAACCGGTTCGTCCCGTCGCTGATCAAGATCCTGATCTTCGCCGCCGTCACGGTGCTGCTGACCGGGATCCTCGGCTCGACGATCGCCAACACCAACTTCGGCGTCACCTCCACCTACACCGCGCGCTTCACCGACGCCTCCGGCCTGCACGAGGGCGACGACGTGCGGATCGTCGGGGTGAAGGTGGGGCAGGTGGACGAGATCACCGTCGAGCAGGACGGCGACACCAGCTACGCCGACGTGCACTTCACCGTCCAGTCGGCCTACCGCCTGCCGGGCTCGGTCACCGCGACCGTCAAGTACCGCAACCTCGTCGGGCAGCGGTACCTGTCGCTGGGCACCAACGTGCCCGGGGACGACCAGCTGGCGGCGGGCGGCATGATCCCGCCGGAACGCACGCAACCGGCGCTGAACCTCACCGTGCTGTTCAACGGGTTCAAGCCGTTGTTCGCGGCCCTGGACCCGCAGCAGGTCAACCAGCTCTCCTACGAGATCATCCAGGTCTTCCAGGGCGAGGGCGGCACGATCGAGAGCCTGCTGTCGCACACCGCGTCGCTAACCCAGACCATCGCCGACCGCGACCAGGTGATCGGCCAGGTGATCGGCAACCTCAACACCGTGTTGACCACGGTGAACGACCGCGGACCGCAGCTGTCGAACCTGATCGACCAGACCCAGCAGCTGGTGTCCGGATTGGCCGCCCAGCGCGGCCCGATCGGCGACGCGGTGTCCGCGCTGGGCGAGCTGACCGACGCCACCGCCGGGCTGCTCGCCGACGCGCGGCCGCCGGTCCAGCAGGACATCGCCGCGCTCGGGACGCTGTCCGGCACGCTCGCCGACTCCGGGCAGCTGATCGACGAACTGCTGAAGAAGCTGCCCGGCAACCTGGAGAAGTTCACCCGGACCCTGAGCTACGGCAGCTGGTACAACTACTACCTCTGCGGTTTGACCGGGACCATCGGCGTGACGTCGCTCAACATCACGCTGCCGCTGCTCCCGCTGCCTGCGACCGAGCTCCCGGAGAGGTGCAAGCCGTCATGAAGGCGCTCAAGGACCGCAACCAGGCCGCCGTCGGCGCGGTGACGCTCGTGCTCGTCGTGCTGGTGACCCTGGTGTCCTACTTCTCCGACGAGCTGCCGCTGCTCGGCACCGGGACCACCTACCAGGCCTACTTCGCCGAGTCCGCGGGCCTCGCGGCGGACAACGAGGTGCAGGTGGCCGGTGTGAAGGTCGGCCAGGTCACCGACGTGTCGCTGGCCGGCAGGAAGGTGCTCGTCAAGTTCAAGGTGGAGAACACCCGGGTCGGTGACGAGTCGACGGCCTCCATCGAGATCAAGACGCTGCTGGGGGAGAAGTACCTCGCGCTCAAACCCAAGGGCGAGGGCGCGCAGGACCCGGCCGAGCCGATCCCGGTCGAGCGCACCACCACCCCGTTCCAGCTGCAGGACGCCTTCCAGCAGCTGAGCACGACGGTCGGCCAGATCGACACGAACCAGCTCGCGCAGAGCTTCGACGCGGTCGCCGACGCGCTCAAGGACACCCCGCAACCGTTGCGGGACACGTTGTCCGGCCTGTCCGCGTTGTCGCGCACGGTGTCCTCGCGCGACCAGGAGCTGGCGAACCTGCTGGCGAACACCAGCCAGGTGTCGCGGACGCTCGCCGACCGCAACGCCCAGCTCACCGCGATCATCAACGACGGCAACCTGCTGCTCGGCGAGCTGCAGCGGCGCCGGGACGCGATCAAGGCGCTGCTCACCGGCACCCAGCAGCTCGCGGCCCAGCTGTCCGGACTGGTCGCCGACAACCGCGCGCAGCTGCGGCCGACGCTGGAACGGCTCGGCGAGGTCACCACCATCCTGCAGAACAACCAGGACAACCTGAACCGCAGCCTCGAGCTGCTCGCGCCGTTCACCCGCGTCGGCGCGAACGCGACCGGCAACGGCCGCTGGTTCGAGGGCTACATCTGCGGGCTGCTGCCGCCGGTGATCAAGGCGGGCGGGCTGTCCATCAACCCCGAGGGCTGCACGCCGCCGATCTCCGCGCCGGACCAGGGATTGGGGGGCGGATGACGCTCGACAGCCGTGCCTCGCGCGGCGTGTACCGCTGGATCGCGACCGGGTGCGTGCTCGCGCTGCTGGTGACGGCCGGCCTGTACCTGGTGCTCCGGGACAGCGGCGGCACCCGGATCTCCGCGTTGTTCGACCGGACCGTCGGCCTCTACGCCGGATCGTCGGTGCGCGTCCTCGGCGTGCCGGTCGGCGAGATCACCGGCGTCACGCCGGAAGGCGCCGTGGTGCGCGTGGACATGCGCGTCGACGACGACGTGCGGATCCCCGCCGACGCCGGCGCCGTGGTGGTCGCGCCGAGCCTGGTCAGCGACCGGTACGTGCAGCTCACCCCGGCCTACGACAGCGGGCCCGTGATGGCGTCCGGCACGCTCATCCCGCAGGACCGCACCGCGACGCCGATGGAGCTGGACGACCTCTACGGCACGCTCGACAAGCTGTCGACCAGCCTCGGGCCCACCGGCGCCAACGCGAACGGCGCGCTGTCGAACCTGCTGGACACCGCCGCGGCCAACCTCGACGGCAACGGGCTGAACCTCAACAGCACCGTCACCGAGCTGGCGAACCTGTCGCGCACGCTGGACAACTCGAAGGACGACCTGTTCGGCACCGTGCGGAACCTCCAGTCGTTCACCACCGCGCTCGCGGACAGCGACGCGCAGCTCAACGAGTTCTACCAGCGGCTGGGGAACGTGACGGGCTTCCTCGCCGAGGACTCCGACGACGTCAGCGCCGCGCTGGCCGCGCTCGGCTCCTCGCTCGGCGACGTGCAGAGCTTCGTCGCCGAGAACAAGGACCTGCTCACGTCCAATGTGGATCGGCTGGCCGGCATCACGCAGGTGCTCGTGGACCAGCGCGCCGCGCTCGCCGAGGTGCTCGACGTCGGGCCGACCGGCATGACCAACTTCATCAACTCCTACGACGCGGCGTCCGGCAGCATCGCGATCCGCTACAACGCCAACGAGTTCACCAACCCGCTGATCACCACGCTGTGCCGGCTGATCAAGGCGTCCACGCCGGTCGGCCTGCCGACGACGGTCAGCGACGTGTGCGAGGCGATCGCCCCGGTGGTCGAGGGCATCGCGAAGGTCCCCTCGATCCCGCAGCTGCTCGCCGACATCAACAGCGGCAAGCTCCCGCCGCTGCCGTTGCTGCCGCTGGTCGACATCCCGGAGGCCGGATCGTGAGGCGGCTGACCGGGGCGCTGTGCGGGGTGCTGCTGCTCGTGGCCGGCTGCGGCACGGCGGGGTTCTCCGGGCTCTACAACACGCCGCTGCCGGGCGGGGCGGACCTCGGCGACCACCCGTACCGCATCACCGCGCAGTTCGCCGACGTGCTCGACCTGGTGCCGCAGGCCGCGGTGAAGGTCAACGACGTGCCGATCGGCCGGGTCGACAGCGTCGAACTGGCGCCGGACACCAGGTCCGCCATCGTGCACATGAGCATCAACGGCGACCTGAAGATGCCGGAGAACTCCTTCGCCCAGCTGCGCCAGTCGAGCCTGCTGGGGGAGAAGTTCGTGCAGCTCGCCGAGCCCGCCGGGGAACCGGCAGCCGCGCCGCTGCGTGAGGGCTCGGTGATCCCGCTGGCGCGCACCAACCGCAACCCCGAGGTCGAGGAGGTGCTGGGCGCGCTGTCGCTGCTGCTCAACGGCGGCGGGGTGAACCAGTTGGCCGACATCACCCGCGAGCTGAACCACGCGCTCACCGGCAACGAGGCGGAGATCCGCGCGCTGCTGGCGCGGGTGGACCGGATCGCGACCGAGCTGGACGGGCAGAAGTCGGAGATCATCCGGGCCATCGACGGGCTCAACCGGCTGTCCGGCACGCTCGTCGCCCAGACCGCGAACCTGACCACCGCGCTGGAGGACCTCGCGCCCGGCATGGCCGTGGTGACCCAGCAGCGGGACCAGCTCGTCGGGATGCTGCAGTCGCTCGACCGGTTGTCCGGCGTGGCCGTGGACACGATCGACGCGAGCCGGGAGTCGCTGCTGGCGGACCTGCGGGCGCTGGCGCCCACACTGTCCAAACTGGCCGAAGCGGGCACGAACCTGCCGGAGGCGCTGAAGATCCTGCCGACCTACCCGCTGCCCGACGTCGCCGGGGACGTGGTGAAGGGCGACTACGCGAACGTGACCGCGCGGATCGACCTGAACCTGGACGCGATCTTCCAGAACATCGCCAACTCCGGGAAGTTCCCGTCGATCGAGCTGCCGAGCAACAACCAGAGCAGCACGCAGGTCGCGGCGCCACCACTGCCGATCCCGCAGCCCGCGACGCCGCAGGCGCAGACCCAGCCGGACCCGGTGACCGGTCTGCTGCCCGGACTGAGCGACCTGCTCGGCAACCTGCTGGGAGGGACGCCGTGATCACCCGCAAGCACCGGATCCAGCTGATCGCGTTCCTGCTGATCGCGCTCGCGTCCGTCGGGTACGCCGGCGGCCGGTACGCCGGGCTGGACCGGCTGTTCGGCACCAGCGGCTACCTGGTCACCGCGAACCTGACCGAGTCGGGCGGGATCTTCGAGGGCGCCGAGGTGACCTACCGCGGCGTCGCGGTCGGACGGGTGTCCAAGCTGCACCTGACCGACGAGGGGGTCGCGGTCGACCTGGACATCACCTCCGACGAGAAGATCCCGGCCGACACCGAAGCCGTGGTGGCGACCCGGTCGGCGGTCGGCGAGCAGTACGTCGACCTGCGGCCCAAGCACCAGGACGGGCCCTACCTCGCGGACGGGTCGGTGATCACCAGCGACCGCACGGCGATCCCGCTCTCGCCGGACACCGTGCTGGCCAACCTGGACCGCCTGGTGTCCAGTGTGGACACGCAGTCGCTGAAGACCGTGGTGGACGAGACCTACGACGCGTTCGCGGGCAGCGGCCACGACCTGCAGCAGCTGCTCGACACGGCGAACTCGTTCACCACGGCGGCGACGGAGAACCTGCCGCAGACCACGCGGCTGCTGGCCGACGGCCGGGTCGTGCTGGACACCCAGCAGCGGCAGGCCGACATGATCACCTCGATGGCCACCGGGCTGCGCACGATCGCCGAGCAGCTCAAGGGCGCCGACCCGGACCTGCGGAAGGTCATCGACACCACGCCCGGACTGGCCCGGGACCTGGACACGATCCTCGCGACCTCCGGCACCGACCTCGGCGTGCTGATCGCGAACCTGCTCACCACCGCGCAGATCACCTCGGTGCGCACGGACGCGATCGAGCAGCTGCTGGTCGCCTACCCGGTGATCTCGGCCTTCACGCGGTCGGTGTGGTCCAACGGCGAAGGCCACCTCGGGCTGGTGCTGAACTTCTTCGACCCGCACTCGTGCACCAAGGGCTACGAGACGACGCAGCAGCGCCCGGCGAACGACACCCGCGAGGTGCCCGCCAACCGGCAGGCCTACTGCGCGGAGCCGCCGGGCAGCGCGACCGGGGTGCGTGGCGCGCAGAACGCGCCGTACGCGGGCAAGCCGGTCAACCCGGCGAAGCCGAACGACCCCGCGCCGGCGCCCGCGCACTCCACGTCGGCGCAGATGCCCGGCGTGCTGGGGCTGGTCACCGGTACCGCGAGTTCGCTGGGGCAGCTGCTGGGGCTGCCGGGATGACACGGGTGCTGGGCGCGCTGGCCGCGGTGGCGGTGCTGGCGGCGGCGTGGTTCGGGTGGAGCTGGTGGAGCGCGGCGCACGACGACGGGCTGGTCCGCGCCCGCGACCGAGACGCGGTGATCGCCGCCGCGGGTGACGCGCTGGTCGCGTTGAACACGATCGACTACCGCGAGGCCGGGGCCGCGCTGGACCGGTGGATCGCGGTGACGAGCGGCCAGCTGGGCTCGTCGCTGAGCGGGGACCGGCAGGGGCAGGTGGACCGGGCCACCGCGGGGAAGCTCGTCGCCACGGCGTCGTTGCGGCAGATCGCCGTGACCGAGCTGAACGGCGACGCGGCGCGGGTGATCGCGGTGCTGGACGTGTCGATCGCGTCCGGTGGCGGTGAGCCGAAGCCGGGCCGCAGCCACTTGACCGCGGACGTGGCGCGGGCGGACGGGACGTGGAAGATCACGGCCGTGCAGGGGGCTTCGTGACTTCCCGTGTGGCGACGTGGGTTTCGGTGCTCACGGCGGTGATCGTGCTGGCGGGCGGGTTCGCCGGATGGGCCGCGGTGCAGGCCGGCCAGTGGCGCACCTCGAACGCCGCGCTGGCGGACCCGGCGGCGACCGCCGAGGCCTCGGAGCAGATCAGCGCGGCCCTGAAAGCGGTCTTTTCCTACGACTACGGCAACCTGGCGCGCACCGAGCGGGCGGCCGCGTCGGTCCTGGTGGACGACGCGGTGACCCAGTATCGCGACACCTTCGCCGCGGCGCAGGAGCAGGCGGTGTCGCAGAAACTGATCCGCACCACGACGGTGGCGTCGCTCGGGCTGCAGGACCTCGACGGCGATTCCGCGCGGGCACTGGCGTTCCTGGAACAGCAGACGCTCAACACGACGAGCGGGCAGCAGACGTCGTCCTCGGCGGCTCTGTCGGTAGTGGCGCGCAAGGTGGACGGGGCGTGGAAGATAGCGGCGCTGACGCCGCTGTGATCACAGGCGCAGCAGCGCGTACTGCGTCGTCCGGCCCGGTTGCGTGTACGTGCGCACCAGGTCGGCCAGCTGGTGCACCAGCAGCAGCCCGCGCCCGCCCAGCGCGCCCGGCGGCTGCGGGCGCCGCCCGGCCAGCGGGTCCGCCAGGAAACCGTCGTCGTGCACGGCGCAGCACAGGTGGCCGTCCGCGGGCCACAGCTCGACCCGGCACAAGCCGCCGGCGTGGCGCAGGCTGTTGGTCACCAGCTCGGTGACGATCAGCTCCAGGTCGGGCACCCGGACCTCGCTCAGGCCGAACACCCGCGCCTGCTCCGCCGCCCAGTGGCGGGCCTCGCGGACACCCCAGTCACCGGTCACCGCGAAGTCCACCGGGGCCGCGGCCGGCACCGGCTGGTTGTAGCGCGCCACCACGTCGTCCGGCGCGTACTGCTCGCTGGCGTACCGCCGCGACGCCTCCCACACCTCCGGGTGCGTCTCGCGGGCGTCGGCGACCACGGACGGCTCCAGTGCCGCCGTGTCGTAGGGGCACACGATCGTCACGTCCCGGCCGTCGAACGCGTGGTTGATCAGCGCCTCGTGCTGCGCGCACGCCGGGTACTCGGTGGCCGAGCGGCCCGCCCAGATCGGCTCGCCGATGATGCGCACGTGCCGGTCCGGGTGCGCGTCGGCGAACCGGCGCAGCACCGTCGGGATGATCCGGCCGGGGTTGCGGCCCGCCTCGGTCATGTCCAGCCACAGCACCTCGTCCGAGCCGACCGCGGGCCGCAGCACGGACAGCCGGTCACCGGGCACGGCGACCGCGACCGGTTCCCGCCGCGCGAGGCCGTCGGTGACGAAGGGCACGAGGGCGTCGAGGTACTCGTCGTCGGAGCTGTAGAACAGCGCGGGGTGCACGAACGCGGTCACGCGGCCCCCTCCACCCGCACCGTCGACAGCCCCAGCACTTCGACCAGGCGGGAGACGGCCGGCGAGGGATCACGCAACACCAGTGTCGCACCACGGTTCGCGGCGTGCTCGGCCAGCCGCGTCAGGCTGCGGTGGTCGGCGAACCGCAGGCCACGCACGTCGAGCACGAGGTTGCCCTCCACCGGCCGCGGATCCGCCCGCCGCAGCGCCTCGACGAGCAGCTCCTCGGTCGAGAGGTCGAGCTCCCCGGCGAGCGCGGCCGACGCCGACGCCGAGCCGAAGAGCCGGAACCCGGGGTCGGCGTTCGTCGCCGGATGCATGGACGCCACCCTCGCCACCACCTCGTCACCAACCTGCCCGCGGTCGTACCCGCACATCGCGGAGAACGGGCGCACGGCGGCGTACCGGTCCACCGCGTGCTCGTAGCGCGCGAGCGCGTCGAGCTGCCCGGGGGCGGTCACGAGCGGTGTCCAGTCCGCCGCGACCCGCAGCCCGGTGTAGCCCGCCGCCAGCGCGGCCTCGGTCGCCAGTGCGTAGTTGCGCGCCTGCTCGTCCGGATCGACCACGGCGCCCGCGGGGCAGGTCTCGTCGAGCGAGACCGTCCGCGCCGCGCCGGTGCGCAACGCGTCGTCCAGCCCGTCGAGTGCGGGCTCGCCGGGCGCGACGAACCAGACCTGCCTGCCGCGGGCGAGCCCGTCGCGCAGGAACTCCCGCGCGCGGGCCCGGAAATCCGCCGTGGACTCGAAGGCCCAGCACCGGTGATCGTGAAGCACCGACACAGCGTAGTCGTCTCGTTACTTCTGGTACAGGCCTTCGATGAAGGTCGCGTAGTTCTTCGTCACCACGTTGCGCTTGAGCTTCAGGCTCGGCGTGATCTCGCCGCCCGCCTCGGTGAAGTCGTTGCCGAGGATGACGAACTTCTTGATCGACTCGGCGTGCGAGACCTGCTTGTTCGCCTCGTCGACCGCGCCCTGCACGGCCGCGATCAGGTCCGGGTCCTGTGCCAGGTCGGCGACCGTGGCGTCGGCCGGCTTGCCGTTCTGCGACTTCCAGGCCGGGAAGAACTCCTCGTCGATCGTGATCAGCGCGGCGATGAACGGGCGCTGGTCGCCGACCACCATGGCCTGGGAGATCAGCGGGTGGGCGCGCATGGTGTCCTCGAGACCGGACGGGGCGACGTTCTTGCCGCCCGCCGTCACGATGATCTCCTTCTTGCGCCCGGTGATCTTCAGGAAGCCGTCGTCGTCGAGCTCGCCGAGGTCGCCGGTGTGGAACCAGCCGTCCTCCAGCGCCTCCTTGGTGGCGGTCTCGTTGTTGAAGTACGCGCCGAACACGACGTCGCCCTTGAGCAGGACCTCGCCGTCTTCGGCGATCCGCACGGAGGTGCCCGCCACCGGGCGGCCCACGGTGCCGACGCGGAACGCGTCCTGCGTGTTCACGTTCGCCGCGGCCGAGGTCTCGGTCAGGCCGTAGCCCTCGAACACCGGCACGCCGATGCCGCGGAAGAAGTGCGCCAGCCGGGCGCCCAGCGGCGCGCCGCCGGAGACCGCGGCGATGCAGCGGCCGCCGAGCGCGGCCCGCAGCTTGCCGTAGACCAGCTTGTCGAACAGCAGGTGCTGCGCCTTCAGGCCCAGCCCGGCGCCGCCGGTGTCCTGCGCCTCGCTGTAGGACACCGCGACCTGCTCGGCCCGGTCGAAGATCTTGCCCTTGCCCTCGGAGTGCGCCTTCTGCTTCGCGCCGTTGTAGACCTTCTCGAACACGCGCGGCACGGCCACCACGAACGTCGGCCGGAAGGTGCCCAGGTCGGCCACCAGGTTCTTGACGTCCGGGGTGTGGCCGAGCGTCACGCGCGCGGTGACGGCGGTGACGGCGATCGCGCGGGCCAGCACGTGCGCCAGCGGCAGGAAGCACAGCAGCGAGTTGCCCTGCTCCATCAGCTGCGGGAAGGCGTTGATGTCGGCCCGGATCTCGGCCAGCAGGTTGCGGTGGGTCAGCTCGACGCCCTTGGGACGGCCGGTGGTGCCCGAGGTGTACACGATGGTGGCCAGGTCGCCCGCCTGCACGATGCGGCGCCGCTCGTGCACGGTGTCGTCGGCCACGTCGGCGCCCAGCGTGGTCAGCTCGTCCACCGCGGGGCGGGCCGCCTCGATCTGCCAGGTGTACTGCAGGCCGGGCAGCCGGTCGCGGACCTCGTCGACCGCGGCCAGGTGCTCGCTCGTCTCCACGAAGACGCCCTTGGCGCCGGAGTCGGACAGGATCCAGGCGACCTGCTCGGGCGAGGACGTGTCGTAGATCGGCACGGTGACGGCGCCCGCCGCCCAGATGGCGAAGTCGATCAGCGTCCACTCGTACCGGGTCTTGGACATCAGGCCGACCCGGTCGCCGCGCTCGATCCCGGCCTCGACCAGGCCCTTCGCGACGCCGATGACCTGGGCGGCGAACTCGCGGGCCGTGACGTCCAGCCACGAGCCGTCCACCTGGCGGCGGAAGCTGATCGCGTCGGGGAACCGCTCGGCGTTCGCCCACACGATGTCGGCGAGGTTCTCGTCATCGGCAACCGGCTGCACTGCCGGGGCGCTGTACTCGCGCACGGTGGACCTCCGTGGTTCAAGGGTGTTACTCGCCAGTCACAACTTAGCGTCGGTGACACCTTACGACCAAGGGGGCGGACCGCCGGTAACACGGGCATGACATTCTCACTCGCGTGAGCACGCTCAACGGTGCGCCGCCCAGCATCGACATCGTCGACGAGACCTTCCTCGCGGTGCCGCCCGGCACCGTGGCGGCGGTGTTCGCCGACCCGGCCGCGTGGCGGCGGTACTGGCCCGACCTGGTGCTCGAGGTCTACACCGACCGCGGCGAGGAGGGCCTGCGCTGGACCGTCCGGGGCGCGCTGGTCGGCACGATGGAGGTCTGGCTCGAGCGCACGCTGGACGGCACGCTGCTGCACTACTTCCTGCGCGCGAGCCCGGCCGGGGAAATGAGCCCCCGGCAGCTGCGCCGCGAATTCGACCGCAGGGCCCGCGCGGCCAAGGCCGTGGCGCTGGGCCTGAAGGAGATCCTGGAGGACGGTCGGGAGCCCGGGATTCCCCCGCGGACTTCTTAGCATCGCTAAACTGGGGAATCATGCGCGTTCATGTCGTCTCGGACGTCCACGGGAACACGGAAGCCCTGGCCAAGGCCGGTGATGGGGCGGACGCGCTGATCGTCCTCGGCGACCTGCTCGACTTCGTCGACTACCACCAGCACGACCAGGGCATCCTCGGCACGCTGTTCGGCCCGGAGAAGGTCGCCACGTTCGCCCGGCTCCGCCGCGAGGGCACCCGCGAGGAGTCGATCGCCTTCTCGAAGTCGCTGTGGTCGAGCCTGGACGACCCGGCCGCCGCCGTCGAGGAGGCCGTCCGCGAGCAGTACGCGGCGATGTTCGCGGCGATGACAGCGCCGACCTACGCGATCGCGGGCAACGTCGACTCGCCGGACCTGTGGCCCGAGTTCGCCGGTGACGACGTGCGGCTGGTCGAGGGCGAGGTCGTCGAGATCGGCGGCCTGCGGTTCGGCTTCGCGGGCGGCGTGGTGCTGCCGGCCGGGGCCACGATCCGCCGGTCCAACCCGGTGTGGCGGCCCTACCTGCGCACGCAGGAGGAGTTCGACGAGGCGGTGGGCAAGCTCACCGACATCGACGTGCTGTGCACCCACCAGCCGCCCGCGCTGCCGGAGCTGACCTACGACGTGGTCGCCCGGCGGCACGAGCTGGGCTCGTCGGCCCTGCGCGGGCTGGTCTACGCGGAGCAGCCGCGGTGGTCGCTGTTCGGCCACGTGCACCAGCCGCTGTCGGCCCGGCTGCGGGTGGGCCGCACCGAGTGCCGCAACGTCGGCCACTTCAAGGTCACCGGGCGCCCGTACGTCCTGCGGTGGTGACGCGGGCCAGGCGGTAACCTCTCCGCCATGGCCGACCAGTCCACGCAGTCCATCGAGGTCGACGCGCCGCCGGAGAAGGTCATGGCGGTGATCGCGGACTTCGCGTCGTACCCGGAATGGGCCAAGCAGGTCCGGGAGACCGAGGTGCTCGCGACCGACGACGCGGGCCGTCCCAAGCAGGTCAAGCTGACCCTGGACGCCGGCCCGATCAAGGACGTCTACACGCTGGAGTACGACTGGGCCGCCGACGGCCGGTCGGTCAGCTGGCACCTGGTGCGCGGCCAGATGCAGAAGGCGCAGGACGGCCGCTACGAGCTGGAGGCGGTCGGGAACCGCACGCGGGTCACCTACACGCTGTCGGTCGAGCTGGTGCTGCCGATGATCGGGCTGCTGCGCCGCAAGGCGGAGAAGATGGTCATGGACACCGCGCTCAAGGAGCTCAAGCGCCGCGTGGAGGACCTCGCCTGAGGGCGGGACGGCCCATGACCCGGCTGCTGCTGTTCACCGGCAAGGGAGGCGTCGGCAAGACGACGCTCGCCGCGGCGACGGCGGCGGGCCTGGCCGCCCGCGGGTACAAGACGCTGGTCGTGTCCACCGACCCCGCGCATTCGCTGGCCGACGCGTTCGGCAAGCGCCTCGGCCGCGAACCGTCCGACGTGGACACCCGGCTGCACGGCGCGCAGGTCGACTCGCGCGGCCTGGTCGACGACATCTGGCAGGACCTGCGCGGCAGGCTCAAGGGCGCGCTCGCGGGCGCCGGGGTGGACGCGCTGGACGCCGAGGAGCTGAGCGTCCTGCCGGGCGTGGACGAGCTGCTCGCGCTGACCGAGGTGCAGCGGCTGGCCGAGGCAGGCCGCTGGGACGTCGTGGTGGTCGACTGCGGGCCGACCGCGGAAACGCTGCGGCTGCTCGCGCTTCCCGAGGCCGTGGCCGGGTACCTGGACAAGGTGTTCGGCTGGCAGCTCACGCTCACCGGCTCGCGGGGACTGGCCCGGTCGGTGCGCGACCTCGCCGCGCACGTCTCGGCGCTGCGTGACCTGCTGACCGATCCGGCCGTCACCACCGTGCGGCTGGTGCTGACGCCGGAGCGGGTCGTGGTCGCCGAGGCGCGCCGCACGCTGAGCTCGCTCGCGCTGCGCGGGATCCGGGTCGACGGGCTGATCGTGAACCGGCTGATGCCCGCGCCCGGCGTGTGGCGCGGGGCGGCCGCGAACTGGATGCGCACCCGCCGCCGCCAGCAGGACGAGGTGCTGAACGAGCTGACCTGGGAGCTGGCCAGGGTGGAGCACCGCGCCGCCGAGCCGGTCGGGCTGCCCGCGCTGCGGGAGATCGCCACCGAGCTGTACGGCGAGCGGGATCCGCTGGAGGGCAAGGGATCCACGTCCGCGCCGCTGCTGCACGTGACCGAAGTGGACGGTGGGTACCGGCTGCGGCTGGCGCTGCCGCTGGACCGCGGGGCCGAGCTGGACCTGGCGCGGGTGGACGACGACCTGGCCGTCACCGTCGACGGGTTCCGCCGCCTGGTGGCGCTGCCGGAGTCGTTGCGGCCATGCCGGATCACCGGCGCCGAGTCCGATGCGGACGGTCTCGTCGTCTCGCTCACCAAGCCGGGGGAGGACCGATGACGACCGAAGGCGTGACCGCGGCGAGCCTGGCCGAGGAGATCCGGCTGCTCGTCGAGATGGTCGTCGAACGCGCGGCCCCCTGGCTGGACGGCGTGGTCGCCGCCGGGCACGGCACGGCCGAGAAGCCCGATGGTGACAGCGACTGCGGCTGGTGCCCGCTGTGCGCCGTGGTCGCCGTGGTGCGCGGTGAGAAGCCCGAGTTCGTCGCCCGCGTGCTGGAGCAGGCGGCGCAGATCATCGCGTTGCTGCGGGCCGTGCTGGCCGACCGGTGGGAGCCGCAGGAGGGCGTGCACATGCCCGGGTTCCAGCCGCCGCCGCGGCCGCAGCCGGACTCCGGCCGGGTGCAACGCATCCCGGTGCAGTGGCGGGAGGGCTAGTGCACGCGATCGGCCTGGACGTCGGCGGCACGAGCGTCCGTGCCGGAGTGGTGGACGAGCACGGCTCGATCCTGGACACCGCGCGGGCGGGCACGCCGGCCGCCGAGGACGCGCTCGAAGACGCCATCACCGCCGTGATCGACGAGCTGCGCAACCGGCACGAAGACGTCGCCGGGGTCGGGCTGGCGGTCGCCGGGTTCGTCGCCAACGACCGGCGCACCGTGATGTTCGCGCCGCACCTGGCCTGGCGGCACGCGCCGGTGGCGGACCGGATCGCCAAGCGCGTCGGCCTGCCGGTGACGCTGGAGCACGACGCGAACGCCGCCGCGGTCGGCGAGCACCGCTTCGGCGCCGCGCGCGGGGCCGGGGTCGCGGCGCTGGTGGCGATCGGCACCGGGATCGGCGCGGGGCTGCTGCTGGACGGCGAGCTGTACCGGGGCGCGAACGGGGTCGCGCCGGAGCTGGGGCACCTGACGGTGGTGCCGGACGGGCGGGCGTGCCCGTGCGGCAAGTACGGCTGCTGGGAGCGCTACTGCAGCGGCACCGCGCTGGCCGCGACCGCGATCGAGCTGCTGGCCAGGTACCCGGGCACGTCCACGGTCCTGTCCAGGGACATCGCGCTGGACCCGGGCGCGCTGACCGGGCGGCGGGTGGCCGGGGCGGCGCGCGACGGCGACCCCATCGCGCAGCGGGCGGTGGCCGAGCTGGCGAAGTGGCTCGGCGAGGGGCTGGCGCTGGTCGCGGACGTGTTCGACCCGGAGATCGTGGTGATCGCCGGCGGGGTGTCGGAGTCGGCGCCGCTGTTCCTCGACGAGGCCCGCGAGCACTACGCGGCGGCGATCACCGGCGGCAGGCACCGGCCGCTCGCGCGCATCCGCACCGCGCAGCTGGGCGACGACGCCGCGCTGGTGGGGGCCGCCGCGCTCGCGCTCGAAGCCACGGCGGTATGACAAGCTGGAACGATGACCCCTGATGACGGCGACGGCTTCGTGTACTGCGAGCGCGGCCACCGGCATTGGGGCCTCTTCGGCGCCGCGGGCCTGCTGCTGACCGATCCCGAGCGGGGTGTGCTGCTGCAGCACCGGGCCTGGTGGACGCACCACGGCGAGACGTGGGCGCTGCCCGGCGGCGCGCGCCGCGGTCACGAGTCCGCGCGCGAGGCCGCCACCCGTGAGGCGGAGGAGGAGGCCGCGGTGCCGTCCGCCGCGGTGCGGCCCACCGCGGAGTCGGTGGTCGACCACGGCGGCTGGAGCTACACGACGGTCCTGGCGAACACCCGGCACCCGGTGCGGGAGCGGGTGGTCAACGAGGAGAGCGCCGAGCTGCGGTGGGTGCCGCCGGACGAGGTCGGCTCGTTCCCGCTGCACGCGGACTTCGCGGCCGCGTGGCCCGCGCTGCACGCCGAACTCGGCCGGGAGCTGGTGCTGGTGGTCGACGCGGCCAACGTGGTCGGCTCCCGGCCGGACGGCTGGTGGCGGGACCGGGCAGGCGCGGCGGAGCGGCTGCGGGACCGGTTGTCCGGGCTGGCGCGCGGCGGGGTGCGCAGCGCGGACGTCGGGCTCGGCGGGGCGGACTGGTCGTGGTGGCCGCGGGTGCAGATGGTCGTCGAAGGCCAGGCGAGAGACGTGCCACCGGCCGACGAGGTCGAGGTGATCGCCGCGGTCCGCGACGGCGACTCCCAGATCGTGGAAAGCGTCCGCAAAACGCGCGACGCCCGCCCGGACGACCACGTGGTGGTGGTGACGGCCGACCGCGAGCTGCGAGCACGCGTGACGGCGGAGGGCGCGAAAGTCCTCGGCCCGGCGACGCTGCTGAACCTGGTGGCCGACTGAGGAACCGGCGCGAGAGCGCGGAACTCGCGCGCTGCCGCCGAGTCCGCTTTCGCGGGTGAATTCCGCGCTCGTGCCGCGCGCGTGAGCGTGGAACTCGCGCGCTGCCGTGGAGTTCTGCCGTTCGGGTCCGCGAGTGGCGCGGTCGTGGGCAGTCCCCTCAGGTCAGCGCTTCCGTCAGCTCGTCCACCCCGGCGGCCATCAGCTCGGCGAGGTCGGCGCGCGGGTCGCGCAGCCACTGCTCGTACGCGGCCAGCGCGATGCCCAGCGCGGTGTAGGCCACGGTCTGCGGGGCGAGCGCCGACGCGGGCACCCCGAGGCGTCCCCCGACGAACTCCGCGATCACCTGCCGCCAGTCCGCGTAGCGCAGCGTCGAGTGCGCCTGCAGCGCAGGCGTGGTCAGGATCAGCTCCATCCGCTGCCGGTGCCACACCGCCTCGGACGGGTCCACCCGGTTGAAGTCCACCAGCGCCTCCCGCAGCACGCCGGGCAGCGGGCGGTCCGGCGGGTACGACGCGAGGCGCTTGCGCATCTTGTCCAGCTGGCCGTCGAAGTCGCCCCAGGCGATGTCGTTCTTCGACGGGAAGTAGCGGAAGAACGTGCGCCGCCCGATGCCGGCTGCCTTCGCGATGTCGTCGATCGTCGTGCGGTCGAACCCGCGGCTGGCGAACAGTTCGAACGCCACGTGCTCGACCTCCGCCCGCGACGTGATCGGCTTGCGTCCCGCCCTGGGCGCCGGATCCGCCTTTTCGGTCATCCCTCTTCCATTCGGCACTCGGTGCCATTATTGTCCGAGAAGCGCGGCCGCACCGGAGCGGCCCATCGCCGAAGGGAGCATCCCATGTCCGAGGCCAAGAGCGTCGCCCCCGCCGTGGAAGACTCGCTCGTCGAGGAGGACCTGCTCGTGGAAGAGGTCTCCATCGACGGCATGTGCGGCGTCTACTGACCGTGTTCGATCCGGACCAGGCCTACCGGTGCTCCCCGCGGGTCGCGTTGCGACCGGAACCGTTCGGGGCGCTCGCCTACGACTTCGGCACCCGGAGGCTTTCGTTCCTGAAGACGAAGATCCTGGTCGAGGTGGTGCGCACGCTCGGGGACCAGCCCGACGTGCACACCACCCTCGACGCCGCCGGCGTCCCCGGCGACCAGCGCCCGGCCTACCTGAAGGCGCTGGCCGGACTCGCCGAGAACGGCACGATCGAACCGCGCTGAACCACTGAGAAGGGCGTGCGATGAAGCTCGTCGAACACTTCAAGCAGGGGCTGAACTCGCCCATCTGCCTGACCTGGGAACTGACCTACGCCTGCAACCTCTCGTGCGTGCACTGCCTGTCCTCGTCGGGCCGCCGCGACCCGCGGGAGCTGAGCACCGCGGAGTGCAAGGCCGTCATCGACGAGCTGCAGCGCATGCAGGTCTTCTACGTCAACATCGGCGGTGGCGAGCCCACCGTCCGCGCCGACTTCTGGGAGCTCGTCGAGTACGCCGTGGACCACCAGGTGGGCGTCAAGTTCTCCACCAACGGCGTCAAGCTCACCCCGGAGCGGGCGCGGTGGCTCGCCGCCACCGACTACGTGGACGTGCAGATCTCCTTGGACGGCGCCACCGCCGAGGTCAACGACTACGTCCGCGGCCCGGGTTCCTACGACACCGCGATGCGGGCGATGCGGAACCTGAAGGACGCCGGATTCCGCGACTTCAAGCTCTCCGTCGTGATGACCCGGCACAACGTCGGCCAGCTCGACGAGTTCAAGGCCATCGCCGACACCTACGGCGCCCAGCTGCGCATCACGCGGCTGCGTCCGTCCGGCCGCGGCGCGGACACCTGGGACGAGCTGCACCCGACGGCCGAGCAGCAGCTGCAGCTCTACGACTGGCTGATCGCCAACGGCGAGAAGGTCCTCACCGGCGACTCGTTCTTCCACCTCAACGCGCTCGGTTCGGACCCGCTGCCCGGCCTGAACCTCTGCGGCGCGGGCCGGGTGGTGTGCCTGATCGACCCGGTCGGCGACGTCTACGCCTGCCCGTTCGCGATCCACGAGGAGTTCCTCGCCGGCAACGTCCGCGACGAGGGCGGGTTCGCGGGCGTGTGGAACACCTCCGAGCTGTTCGAGCGCCTGCGCGGCCCGCAGACCGGCGGCGCGTGCACGTCCTGTTCGGCCTACGACGCCTGCCAGGGCGGGTGCATGGCGGCGAAGTTCTTCACCGGCCTGCCGCTGGACGGTCCCGATCCGGAATGCGTCAAGGGGCACGGGGAACTGGCGCTGGCCGGGGTCAGCGGGGCGCCGCGATCGAACATCGACCACTCGCACCGCAAGACCCGGCAGAGCCGCAAGGCGAGCAAGGTGCCGGTCAGCATCGGGTTCGGCCCGCCCGAGGGCAGCGCCCGGCCGGACCGGGCCTGCGACACCAGCCCGCTCGCGGGGTTCCAGCCAGGACGATGACCAGGCTCGCCGGCCCCGTCCGGGTCGGCGGCCGCACCGCCCCCAGCCGGGTCCTCTTCGGTCCGCACGAAACGAACCTGGCTCGGGGGCGGGCGCTCGCCGACCGGCACGTCGCCTACTACCGGCGGCGAGCCGAGGGCGGCGCCGGGGTCGTCGTCACCGAGACGGCGAGCGTGCACCCCTCCGACTGGCCGTACGAGCGCGCGCCGCTGGCCGCGGAATGCGGTCCGGGGTGGACGTCCATCGTGGACACGTGCCGTCCACACGGGACGCTCGTCGTCGCGTCGCTCGGGCACGCCGGCGGGCAGGGTTCGTCGGCCTACCACCAGTCGGCGTTGTGGGCGCCGTCGCGGGTGCCGGATCCGGTGAGCCGCGAGCTGCCGATGGAGGTGGACGGCCCGGAGATCGCGGAGCTGATCGCCGGGTTCCGCGCCGCCGCCGCGCTCGCTTCCGAGTCCGGTGTGGACGGTGTGGAGATCGACGCCGGGCAGTACTCGCTGCTGCGGCAGTTCTGTTCCGGGCTGACCAACCGACGCACGGACGCCTACGGCGACCGGGGGCTGCTGCTGCGCGAGGTGGTCGCCGCCGTCCGGGAGGCGATCGGCAACCGCATCCTCGGACTGCGGCTCGCGTGCGACGAAGGCGCGCCGTGGGGCGGGATCACGCCCGAGACCGCGCCCGTGCCCGGCGGGATCGACTACCTGGTGCCGGTGCGGGGTTCGGCGTTCGCCGACTCCCGGCCGGACGCACGCACCGAACCGGGCTTCAACGCCGAGCTGTGCCGGGCGTTCTCCGGGCGCGCCTTGACGGTGTTGCAGGGCAGTGTGGTGGATCCTGAGCTCGCGGAGCGGGCACTGGACTTCGCCGGGCTGGTCGAAATGACCCGCGCGCAGATCGCCGATCCGGACCTGGTGCGTCACGTGCGGGCCGGGACGCGGCCGCGGCCGTGTGTGCTGTGCAACCAGAAGTGCCGGGTGCGGGACCCGCGGAACCCGCTGGTCAGCTGCATCGGCGAGCCACGCAGCGGGCACGAGACCGAGGATCCGCTGCCGCGCCCGGGTGCCGGGGAGGTGCTGGTGGCCGGCGGTGGCCCGGCCGGGCTGGAAGCCGCGCGGGTGCTCGCCCTGCGGGGTTTCGACGTCGAGCTGACCGAGCGCGACGACCGGCTCGGCGGGATGGCGCGTGTCGCGGCGCGGCTGCCCGGGCGGGACCGGCTGGGGCGGCTCGCGGACTGGCTGGAGGCCGAGGTCCGGCGGCTGGGCGTGCGGATCTCGACCGGCGTGGAGACCGTCGCGGCGGACGGGCGGCCGGTGGTCGTGGCGACCGGCAGCAGGCCCGGCCCGCGGGACTACTCCGTCGAGGGCGGCCGGGTGCTCGACGTGGCCGCGGTCTTGGGCGGCGCGGAGCTGCCGGACGGGCCGGTCGTGGTGCACGACCCGCTCGGCGACTGGACCGGCGCGGCTGTCGCGGAGCTGCTGACCGCCGGACGCGCGGTGACGATCGTCAGCCCTGATCCGGTGATCGCGACCCAGGTCCGGGACGTCGCCGCGGTGAACGCGCGCCTGCAGCGGGCCGGGGTGGAGCTGGCGAAGCGGTCGCGCCTGCGGGTGGCGCGGCGGGACCACGTGGTGGTGGAGGACGTGCTCACCGGGGAGTGCCGGGAGCTGTCGTGCGCGGTGCTGATCCACTGTGGACACCGGCTCCCCGAGGTCGCGCTGCCGGGGGTCGCGGTCGGCGACGCGGTGGCGCCCCGGACGATTCACGAGGCCGTTCTGGATGGTCGTCGTGCGGCGGTGGCGTTGTGAGCCTGCTGTTCGAACCGTTGCGGCTGGGGCCGGTCGAGGTGCGCAACCGGATCGTGTTCGCCGCCCACCTGACCAACTACGCCACCGGCAACCTGCCCACCGAGCAGCACGCGGCCTACTACGCCGCGCGGGCGGCGGGCGGCGCCGGGCTGATCATCTCCGAGGAGCACGTCGTGCACCCCTCGGACTGGCCCTACGAGAAGGTGATCCACGGGTACCGGCCCGAGGTCGTGCCCGGCTACCGCCGCATCACCGCCGCCGTGCACGCGCACGGCGTGCCGATCTTCGCGCAGCTCAACCACAACGGCGGGCAGGCGTCGTCGATGTACTCGCGGCGGGCGGTGTGGGCGCCGTCCCCGGTGCCGGACCCGCTGTTCCGCGAGGTGCCCAAGGCGATGACCGTCGCGGAGATCGCCGAGGTGGTCGCCGGGTACGGGAGCGTCGCGCGGCACTGCGCCGAAGGCGGCTTCGACGGCGTGGAGATCCAGTGCTCCCAGTCGTCGCTGCTGCGCGGGTTCCTGGCGCCCGCGGCGAACCTGCGGACCGACGACTACGGCGGCCCGCTGCCCAACCGCGCGCGGTTCCTGCGGGAGGTCGTCGCGGAGGTGCGGGCGGCGATCGGGCCGGACCGGGCGCTGGGGGTGCGGCTTTCCGGCGACGACCTGGTCGAGGGCGGCATCACGCCGTCCGAGGCGGCCGAGGTGGCGCGGATGATCTCGCCGGACATCGACTACCTGAACACCTCGATCGGGGTCGCGACCTCGACGCTGTACATGGTCGAACCGTCGATGGCGGTCCCGCGCGGGTACGCGCTGCCGGTGTCCGAAGCGTTGCGGCGCGCGGTGTCCGTGCCGGTCGTGGGCATCGGACGGATCAAGTCGCCGGAGGAGGCCGAGCGGGCGCTGGCCGAGGGGCGGTGCGACCTCGTCGGTGTGGTGCGCGGGCAGATCGCCGACCCGTCGTTCGCGGCGAAGGCGCGGGCCGGGCGGGAGGTGCGGACCTGCCTGTCCTGCAACCAGGAGTGCGTCGGGCGGATGGGTCTCAACCGGTGGCTCGGGTGCGTGGAGAACCCGCGCGCCGGGCGGGAAGCGGTGCCGCTGCCGACGCTCGGGCCGCGCCCCAAGCGAGTGCTGGTCGTCGGCGCGGGCCCGGCCGGGCTGCAGGCGGCGGCGACGGCGGCCGGGCGGGGACACCGGGTCACGGTGTTCGAGCGCGGCGAGGTGGGCGGGCAGATCGCGCTGGCCGCGACCGCGCCGGGCCGGGGCGAGCTGGGTGACCTGGTGCGCAACCTGCTGACCGAGTGCCGTCAGGCCGGTGTCGACTTGGCGACCGGTGTCGCGGTGACGGCTTCGTTCCTGCTGGACGAGGCGCCGGACGCCGTGGTGCTGGCGACGGGCGCCCGGCCGGTGCTGCCGGAGTGGGCGGTCCCGCCGCGGGTGGTGCACGCGCGGGAGGTGCTGGGCGGTGTCTCGCCGTCCGGCGCGGTGGTGGTGATCGACGAGGTCGGCTTCCACCCGGCGACGTCGGTGGCGGAGCTGCTGGCGCGGCGGGGCTGCCGGGTGACGTTGTCGACGCCCGGGATGGTCGTCGGGCAGGACCTGGGGCTGACCCTGGACCGGGAGCTGTTCGGGCGACGGGCGCACGAGCTCGGGATCGCCGAGCGGACGGACGAGATGGTGCTCGGCGCCGCGGCGACGGAGGATGGGGGCGTGGCGTTGCGGATGTTGAAGCACACGACCGGCGAGACCACTGAGGTCCGCTGCGACTGGGTGGTGTGCGCGACGCACCAGGAGCCGGAGGACGAGTTGTGGCACGCGCTGCGGGAGGCGCCGTTCCCGGTGCTGCGCGCGGGGGATTGCGTGACCCCGCGGCGCGCGCACGCCGCGGTGGTGGAGGGGCATCGAGCGGGGGTGTCGTTGTGAGCGACGCGGCTGGACGCGGGGTAGCGGCCGGGCGGTCGGTCACCCCGCCTCCGGCGGGACCATGGCAGCTGCCGGTCGGGAGTCCCGCGACCGCTCGCTGCGGCACCGGGTGGGTGATGGGTTTGGCGCTGGTGGTTGCGCTCCGGCGGCTGGGCGGTGTGCGAGCGGGCGGTGGCGGGAGCTGGTTGGCGAGTCGTGTGGCTGCCCGCGGCCAAGTTGTCACCGGGTGGGTGGTGTCGTCGTGAGCGGGCAGCTGGCACGCTCCGCTCGTGGAGATGATCACGTGACCCCGCGCGTCGCCGTGGTTACGGGAGCCGGGCGGGGCATCGGGGCGGCCGTGGTGCACCGGCTCGCTGGGGAGGGGTGGCGCGTCGTCGCCGTGGATGTCGCCGCGGATTCCCCGGGGCTGGGTTATCCGCTGGCGCGGCGGGAGCAGCTCGCCGAGGTCGCCGCGAAGTGGCCGGGCCAGGTGCTCGACTTCGTGGCCGACGTGCGGGACCAGCAGGCCCTCGACGAGGCCGTCGCCATCGCCGAGCGCGAGTTCGGTGGGCTGGACGCCGCTGTCGCCGCAGCGGCGGTCATGGCGGGCGGGCGGCCGCTCTGGGAGACCACCGATTCCGAGTGGGAATCGTTGTTCGGCGCCGGCGTGGACGGCGTCTTCCACCTCGCCCGCGCCGCGGTGCCCGCCCTGCTGCGGCGCCCGCAGCCGCGCACCGGGCGGTTCGTCGCCCTCGCCTCGGCCGCCGCCCACACCGGGCTCTGGCGGCTGGCCGGCTACAACGCCGCCAAGCACGCCGTCGTGGGGCTGATCCGCGGCCTCGCGACGGACCTGCGCGGCACCGGCGTCACCGCGACGGCCGTCTCACCCGGCTCCACCCGCACCCCGATGCTGCAGGCCACCGCGGAGCTCTACGACCTGGACGACGTCGAGGAGTTCGCCCAGCACCAGCTCACCGAGCGCCTGCTCGAACCCGAGGAGGTGGCGGCCGCGGTCTGCTGGCTGTGCGGCCCGGACGCGAGCGCCGTCACCGGCACCGTCGTCCACGCGGACGGAGGCTTCACAGCATGACCGTGCTGCGCCTGGACCCCTCCACCAAGGCCGTCGCCGGCGGGCGCGTCCTCGTCGGCGGTTCGCCCCTGCGGATCATCAAGCTGTCCGCCACCGGGGCGCGCCTGTTCGCCCAGTGGGCAAGCGGCACACCCGTCGGCGACAAGGCCCACCACCGGCGCCTGGCGGAAAAGCTCACCCTCGCCGGGATGGTCCACCCCACCCACCCCGACTCGAAGCTGACGCCGCAGGACGTCACCGTCGTGGTCCCGGTCCGCGACCACGCCGACCGCCTCGCCGGGCTCCTGCCCCGCCTGACCGACGTGCGCGAGACGCTCGTCGTCGACGACGGGTCGGCGGTGCCGGTGCCGCACGCGGTCGACCGGCACCCCGTCGCACGTGGACCTGCCGCCGCCCGCAACACCGGCTGGCGCAAGGTGACCACCGAGCTGGTCGCCTTCCTCGACGCCGACACCCGCCCCGAACCGGGCTGGCTCGGGCCGCTGCTGGCGCAGTTCGAGGACCCGGCCGTGGTGGCCGTCGCGCCACGGGTGCGCAGCGCGCCCGGCGACGGCACGCTCTCCCGGTACGAACGGCTTCGGTCCTCTTTGGACATGGGCACCACCCCGGCGCAGGTGCGGCCGCGCGGCCGCATCACCTACCTGCCCACCGCCGCGCTCGTCGTGCGAACCTCGGCGCTGCAGGCGATCCACGGCTTCGACGAGAACCTGCGGTTCGGCGAGGACGTCGACCTGATCTGGCGCCTCGTCGACGCCGGCGGCTCGGTGCGGTACGAGCCGGAGTCCGAAGTGGTGCACGAACCACGCACGACGTGGCGCGCGTGGCTGAAGCAGCGGTACAGCTACGGCACCTCCGCCGCGCCGCTCGCGAAACGCCACGGGCGGCAGGCGCTCGCGCCGGTCCGGGTGTCCGGCTGGACCGCGCTGGCCTGGCTCGCCGTGGCCGCCGGACGGCCGAAAACCGGTGTGGCGATCGCGCTCGGCACCGCGGCCCTGTTGCCACGCAAGCTGAAACCCCTTGACGTCCCGGCGAAAGAGGCGCTCGGCATCGCGCTGCGCGGGCACGTCGCGGCGGGCCGGTTCCTGGCCGACGCGCTCACCGGCGCGTGGGGCCCAGCCGCGGTCCCGGTGCTGGCGCTGTCCCGGCGTGGCCGCCGCGTGCTGGCGCTGGCCTATGCCCGGCACCTCGCCGACTGGGCCCGCACCCGGCCGGACATCGATCCGCTGCGCTGGCTGCTGGCCCGTGCCGCGGACGATTTCGCTTACGGCACCGGGGTTTGGCGTGGCTGCCTGCGCGAGGAGGAACCGGGGCCGCTGATCCCCGACCTCTCAAATTGGCCCACCCGTCGCCCACCACCACCCTCAACGGAGCCGCTGCGCAGCACTGCCTCGATCCGGAAAAGGTCATGAACCTCGCCGACCTCGCCTGGCCCGAACTCGGCGAGCGCCGCCTGCTGGCCGTGCCGCTCGGCGCCACCGAGCAGCACGGCCCGCACCTGCCGTACACGGTGGACACCGAAATCGCCGTCGAGTTGTGCCGCCGCCTCGCCGAGGCTCGTCCGGAGGTGGTCGTCGCGCCCCCGCTGCCCTACGGCTCCAGCGGGGAGCACGCCGGTTTTCCCGGCACGCTGTCGATCGGTCAGGAAGTCACGGAACTCCTCGTGGTCGAGCTGGTGCGCTCCGCCGACGCGTTCGCCGGGGTGCTGCTGGTGTGCGCGCACGGCGGCAACGCGGCCCCGCTGCGCCGGGCGGTCGCGAAACTGCGTAACGAGGGCCGGAACGTGCGCGCCTGGTGCCCGGACGGTCCGGCCGACGACACGCACGCCGGACGGCTGGAGACGTCGGTGATGCTCGCGCTGCGGCCGGAAGCCGTGCGGGTGGACCGGTTCGAGGCCGGCGCGACGCGGCCGTTGCCCGAGCTGATCGGCCGGTTGCGTGACGAAGGTGTGCGCGGGGTGAGCCCGAACGGGGTGCTGGGTGACCCCGCGGGGGCGACCGCGGAAGCGGGGCGCGCCACCCTCCGTCGATGGGCGGACGCTCTACTTGAAGCTGCCGCGGCGGTGGCCAAAGATGGCATCATGTAGCAGTCCGTGCATGAGACCCCTGTCACAAAGAGGTGATCGGTGTGAAGACCAAGGCCGCTGTCCTGCACTCCGCGGGCAAGCCGTTCGAGATCGAGGAACTCGAGCTCGACGGTCCCCGCGACGGTGAGGTCCTGATCAAGTACACGGCCGCCGGGCTGTGCCACTCGGACCTGCACCTGATCGACAACGACCTCGTGCCGCGGTTCCCGATCGTGGGCGGGCACGAGGGCGCGGGCATCATCGAAGACGTCGGGCCGGGCGTCACCAAGGTCAAGCCCGGTGACCACGTGGTCTGCTCGTTCATCCCGAACTGCGGCACGTGCCGCTACTGCGCCACCGGCCGGTCGAACCTGTGCGACATGGGCGCCACGATCCTCGACGGGCACATGCCCGACGGCAGCTTCCGCTTCCACCGCGGCGGCACCGACTACGGCGCCATGTGCATGCTCGGCACGTTCTCCGAGCGCGCCACGATCTCCCAGCACTCCGTGGTCAAGGTGGACGACTGGCTGCCGCTGGAGACCGCGGTGCTGGTGGGCTGCGGTGTGCCGACCGGGTGGGCGACGGCCAACTACGCCGGCGGCGTGCGCGCGGGCGACACGTGCGTCGTGTACGGCATCGGCGGGATCGGCATCAACGCGGTCCAGGGCGCGGCGCACGCGGGCGCGGCGAACGTGATCGCGGTCGACCCGGTCGCGTTCAAGCGCGAGAAGGCGCTGGAACTGGGCGCGACGCACGCGTTCGCCTCGGCGGACGAGGCCGCGGCGAAGGTGGCGGAGCTGACCTGGGGCCAGATGGCCGACCAGGCGCTGATCACCGTCGGCACGGTGGACGAGCAGGTCGTGACCGACGCGTTCAACGTGATCGGCAAGGGCGGCACGGTCGTCATCACCGGCCTGGCCAACCCGGAGAAGCTGACGGTGCACCTGTCCGGCGGCGTGATGACCCTGTTCGAGAAGACGGTCAAGGGCACGCTGTTCGGCTCGGCCAACCCGCAGTACGACATCGTCCGCCTGCTGCGCCTCTACCAGGCCGGGCACGTGAAGCTCGACGAGCTGGTGACCAAGCGGTACTCGCTCGAAGAGGTCAACGAGGGCTACCAGGACCTGCGCGACGGCAAGAACATCCGTGGCGTGATCATGCACTCGGCGGACTGAGCGCGCACCCGTGAGGGCGGGGGCTGCCCGCCCTCACGGGTCGATCAGCGGCTGGAACGCCGCGCGCACGTCGGCGTCCGACGGCGTCACGTACACCTGGCTCGGCGGGATGTCCACGGCCAGGTCGACGTAGGTGGTGTAGTGCAGCACCGGCGGGCAGGACGCGCCGCCGATCTCCACGCGGGTGTCGGTGACCAGCCGCCCCGTCTTCACCTCGTACACGCGCACCGGGATCGCGATCTTCCGGAAGGACACGTCCTGGTAGCCGTACAGGCTCAGGCCCGACTCGTAGGGACACGACCGGACTTCGGCGCCGTAGTCCGTGGTGCCCGCGCAGATCACCGCCACCGCGTCGGCCGGGCCGCCCGCCCGCCACTCCGCGGGGAACCGGCCGAGGTGCTCGTCGTCGCCGAAGACCAGCGCCCGGTTCGGCCCGTCCCCGTAGGGCGCCGCGCCGCTGTAGGGCGCCGGGTGGTCGCAGTACTCCGGTTCCGCGCCCGGGTACGAGACCTCCAGCAGGTCACGCACGTTCGCCAGCTCGATCGCCTGGGTCGCCCTGGTCACGCCGTCGCCGGCGCGCGCGGTGAGTTCGTGGCCGGGGTACTGGTCGAGGATCTGCTGGTACCGGTCGCGGGCGCGGGGCCAGTCGTCCGCCGCCATCAGCCGGTCCGCGCACCCGGCGAGCGCGGCGGGCGCGACCCGCGGCACCACGCCGGCGGCGTGGTCCAGCACCGGGCCGCGCGCGCCCTGCCGGAGCCAGTCGGTGATCGCGGCGGTGCCGCACGGGTCGGGGACGGGCAGCCGGCCGGTGAAGCGGTCCAGCACTTCCCGGATCCGCTGGTCCTGGCCGGGGATCGCGCGCACGTCGGCCAGTGTCGCGAACGCGCGCTCCAGGTTCGCGGGGTCGCCGCCGAGGGCCTTGCCGAGCTGCGCTTCGGCCGCCAGCAGCAGACGGCAGGCGCGGACGGTGTCGCCGGTTCGCGCGGTCAGCGGCGCGTCGGCCACCGCGTGCCCCGCCCACAGCCCGTCCAGCGCGGCCAGCGCCCCCGGGCAGTCGCCGCGGCCGTGGGCTTCGATGGCGTCACCCTCGATGCGGGCGGCGTCGAAGCGCAGCAGCCCGACGGCCAGCAGCACCGGGAGCGCGACGGCGAGACCGGTCAGCCGTTGCCTGCCGGCGCGCGCCGGGCGCTCGGTGCGCCGGGCCAGGTGCCAGCCGTGCGCGGCCAGAGCCGCCCACCAGACGAGCACGACGATCTCGAACGACAGGGTCCGCACCGCCAGGGCGAGCACCGTGACCAGCGCGATCGTGACCAGGCCGGTGAGGACCGCGAGCCGTCGGCGACCGAGCAGCAGGTAGCCGGCGCCGAGCAGCGAGGCGTTGCCGAGCGCCGCGGCCAGTGGGTCGGCGGCCTTCGTGTGGGGCTGGACCATGATCGTCAGTGTCGGGGCGGGAACCGGTCCCGGGGGCTGCCGCGGCATCAACCTGCCAGCCGCGCGATTGATCGACTGTCGCGATCAGTGGGCCGTCCGGCGCAACCAGATACGACGTTCGGCTGTGTCCGCGTCACAGTTGTGTGGCATGAGACTGTCACCCCGTCACAGAGATGCCCCGGCACGGCTACGGATCGTTGACCACCGCCGAACCCGATTCCTATCGTGACCGCGATCAACGTGGATCTCGGAAGGACACTCTCGATGGCGCATCAACGGCGATCGCCCGCGCCCGGGGACGGTGCTCCGTCCCTGGAACGGCGCCGGTTCCTCGGCTACCTCCTCGCGGCGCCCACCCTCGCGGTGGCGGCGAAGCTCGGTGGTGATCTGGCGTCCCCGGCCCCGGCCGAAGCCGCGATCCCCACCCTCCCCGGCGCCGCCGACATCCTGGACCTCGGCGACGCGCTGACGCTCGCCGCGATGCCGACCTCCAACCTCATCGCGATCCAGCTCAACCGCGACGGCACGGTCTCCTTCGCGGTGCCGCGCGCCGAGGTCGGCCAGGGCATCACCACCACCATCGCGATGCTCATCGCCGAGGAGATGGACCTGCCGCTGAGCAAGGTGGGCGTCAACCTCGCCGACGCCCGCCCCGAGCTGGTCTTCAACCAGCTCACCGGCGGCTCCAACTCGGTGCGCTCGCTCTACACCCCGGTCCGCACCGCGGCCGCCATCGCGCGCGCCCGCCTCCTGGCCACCGCCGCCGAGCAGTGGAAGGTCGACGCCGCCACGCTCACCACCCGCGACGGCGTCATCCGCAGCGCCACCGGCCGCACCGCGACCTACGGCTCGCTCGCCGAAGCCGCCGCCAGCGCCCGCACCGCGGAAACCAGCGCGACGCTGAAGAAGACCTCCGAGTTCCGCATCATCGGCAAGCCCACCGGCCGCATCGACGCGCTCGAGGCGGTCACCGGGCGCAAGCAGTTCACGATGGACCTCCAGGTCCCGAACGCCAAGCCGACGATGGTCTGCCGCCCGCCGACGATCAACGGCACGGTCAAGGCCGTCCGCAACCTGGCGGAGGTGAAGGCGATGCCGGGCGTCACCGACGTCGCCACCGTCTCCACCGGCGTCGCCGTGCGGGCCGAGACCTTCGGCCAGTGCATCGACGCGATCCGGGCGCTGAAGGTGGACTGGGGACCGGGCACAGTGGACGGTGAGACCGACGCCTCGGTCGAGCGGAAGCTGCGCGCCGCCGCGCTGCCGATGACCGTGCCGCCGGTGCTGACCCAGTCGATCGACGCCGAGTTCGTGTTCGCCTTCGCCAGCAACAGCGCGCTGGAGACCAACTGCGCCATCGCCGACGTGCGCGCCGACCGCGCCGAGATCTGGTCCGGTCTCAAGTCGCCGATCACCACGCAGGAGCAGATCGCGCTCAAGCTCGGCCTGCCGATCCCGGCGGTCAAGGTGCACGTCGTCACCGGCGGCGGTTCCTTCGGCCGCAAGCTGTTCGGCGACGCCGCGCTCGAAGCGGCGGAGATCTCGAAGAAGATGGGCAAGCCGGTCAAGCTCATGTGGCACCGCGCCGACGACGCCCGCCACGGCCGCACGCACCCGATGTGCATCTCCCGCGTCCGGGTCAACCACGCGCTCGGCAACGTCGTCAGCTACGAGCAGCGGCACACCAGCGTCACCACCGACTTCGGCCACGGCCTCGGCGAGATCCTCACCGCCGTCGCCGCGAAGCTCCCGGTCGGCGACATCGGGTTCTCCCAGACGGTGTTCATGCTGTCCACGCAGATGCCGTACAACTTCGGCGCCGCCACGCAACTGCTCAACGAGGTGCCGCTGAAGTTCCACACCTCCAGCATGCGCAACGTCTACTCGCCCAACGTGGTCTGCGCGCGCGAGCTGATCGTCGACCAGCTGGCCGCGAAGATGGGCCAGGACCCCCTGACCTTCCGCCGGAACTTCCTCAAGGACGACCGCATCCGCAAGGTCCTCGACAAGGCCGCCGAGGTCGGCAACTGGGGCCGCAAGATGCCCGCAGGCACCGCGCAGGGCATCGCGCTGCACTACGAGTACAAGAGCGTCAGCGCGGTCCTGATGGAGATCGACTGCCGCCCGGAGACGGTCAACCGCAAGATCCGCAACGGGGTCGCCGGCCCGCGCGTCACCAAGGCCGTCGCGGTCGTGGACGCCGGACTGCCGATCAACCCCAAGGGGCTGGAGGCGCAGACCATCGGCTGCGTCAACGACGGCATCGCGATGGCGCTCACCTCCAGCCTGCACATCGACAACGGCCTGCCGCTGGAAGCGAGCTGGGACAACTACTTCTACACCCGGCAGTGGAACACGCCGCCGGAGATGGAGGTCGTGGTCATGCCCGCGACCACCGGCGAGCCCGGTGGCGCCGGGGAGCTCGCCGTCGCCAGCTCGTTCGCCGCGGCCGCCTGCGCCTACGGCCGCGCGGTGGGGAAGATGCCGACCCGCTTCCCGATCAACCACGGCACGCTGAGCTTCGAGCCGAAGCCGAAGGTGCCGCCGGTGCCCGAATCGCCGGTCGACGGCCTGGCCTACACGTTCTGAGGAGCCTTCGTTGTCCCAACACACATTCCTGGTCAACGGCACGCGGGTCACGGTCGACGCCGACGACAAGGTCCGGTTGCTCTGGGTGCTGCGCGACCTGCTCGGCATCACCGGTCCGAAGTACGGCTGCGGCATCAACGTGTGCAAGGCGTGCACGAGTCACATCAACGGCAAGGCGTTCAACCCGTGCTCGGTGCCGGTGTCGGCGATCGGCCCGGACGACGAGATCACCACGATCGAAGGCCTGGCCGACCCGGCCACCGGTGAGCTGCACCCGATGCAGCAGGCCTGGATCGACCGGGACGTCGCGCAGTGCGGCTACTGCCAGCCCGGCCAGATCATGGCGGCCATCGCCAAGGTCAAGCAGGCCCGCGCCGAGGGACGGGAGATCAGCGACTCCGACTTCGAGGAGATCCGCAACATCTGCCGCTGCGGCACCTACTCCCGCATCCGGGAGGCGGTGAAGTCCGCGGCCAGCCAGATGTGAACCGCACTTGCGGCACCAGAGCCCCGCAACCCGCCGCGGTTGCGGGGCTCTGTCATGCCAATGCGCAACGTTGGACACTTTCGTGTTAGATGTCCACTCGCGAGCCCTCGACGGGGAGGACGGACATCTCATGAGGTACACGGGCGCCGAACCCGCGGTGGCCGGTCTGGCCGGCCGGGCACTGACGCGGTTGCCGGAGATGACCAAGGCGACCTACGAGCAGATCGTCGAGGAGATGGCCGTCTACCGCGAAGAGCGGTTCGTCTCGCACGCCGACCTGTTCGCCTCGTGCCGGGACAACTTGCAGTTCCTCGTCCGCGCACTGGCCGAGCCCGGCGCGCCCGACCTGTCCAAGGCGCGGGCGACCGGGCGCGAGCGCGCGCTGGCGGGGGCGCCGTTGCCGGAGATGCTGCGCGCGTTCCGCATCGGGTTCACCGAGGTGTGGCAGTGCTTCGTCGAGTTGACCGCGCCCGCGCAGGACGTCGCGACCCTGGTCTCGGCGACCACCGCCATCTGGGACCTGATGGACGACTACATCGAGGAGCTCACCTCGACCTACCGTGCGACGGTCGCCGAGATCAGCCGCACGAGGCAGAACCGCAGGCTGGCGCTCGTAGAGGCCCTGTTCACCGGCGGCAGCACGACCGAGGGCACGCTGTGGGACATCGCGCGGATGCTCGACCTGCCGCTGGAGGGCTCGTTCGTCGTCGTCGCCGCGGAAACCCCCGGGCTTGGTCAGGAAGCGCTGCCGCTGATCGAGGTCCGGCTGCGGGAACGGCACCACGCGTCGGCGTGGCGGCTCACGCCGGAGCTGCAGATCGGGGTCGTGTCGGTGCGCGATCCGGACCAGGTGCTGGAGCTGCTGCGGGAGAACCCGCGCGGCCGGGTCGGGATGAGCCCGGTGTTCACCGGCCTCGGCGACACCGCCCGCGCCCTGCACCTGGCGCGGGTCGCGTTGTCCAGCCTGCCCGCGGGGACGAAGGACGTGGCGCGGTTCCACGAGTCGCCGCTGGCCGGGCTGGTGGCGAGCGACCCGGAGGCGTCGGCGCAGCTGGCCGGCCAGGTGCTGCGGCCGATCCTGGAGCTGCCCGGCGAGGAGAGCAACGTGCTGCTGCTGACGCTGCGCGCGTGGTTCGACTGCGGCGGGTCGACCAAGCAGATCGCGGAGCGGGTCTACTGCCACCCGAACACGGTGCGGCACCGGTTGAAGCGGATCACCGACGTGCTGGGCCGGTCATTGAGCGACCCGTCGGACATCGCGGAACTCGGCACGGCCCTGCGGGCACTCGCCATGTTCGGCGACTCAGCCCGCAGAGCCGTGCGGAGCTAGTCCAGCCGCTTGCCGGTGGCCTTGGTGTACGCCTTGGCGCCGGCGCGGTCGACCGCCGCCTTGACGCCGCCGAAGATCGCTCCCTGCAGCACCGCCGCGAGGAGCACCTCCTTGGTGGAGTAGTCGGACGACGTGGCCTCCGGCGCGTCGTCCTCGCCGGTCGCCGCCTTCCAGGCCTGCTTGAACAGCATCCCGGCGAGCACCCCGCCGAGCGCGCTCACGGCCAGGCTCAGCGGTTTGTACAGCAGTTTCATCCCGTCACCTCTCCACAGTGCACCCGGCTCCACCCGTCCGGGTACCCGGAGTTCCGTTCCGTGACACTTGCACGTTGTGCAGGCGCGGCCAGGGGCGTACTTTGGCGCGATACTTCGCCGGGAGGGTGGCTGGTGGTAAGGGGCAAGGTCGTCCGCTTCGACGACATGCGCGGGTACGGTTTCGTGGCGCCGGAGGGGGGTGGCGAGGACGTCTTCATGCACGTCAACGACCTCGACGTGGACAAACGCCTGATCGCCCCCGGCGTGGTCGTGGAGTTCACGGTCGAGGACGGCGAGCGCGGGCTCAAGGCGTCGGGCATCCGGCTGGTGCGCCAGGCCGGCGACGACGACGGCGAGGACCCGTACGTGACCCGCGACTTCCGCGGCGAGCTGACGGAGGCGCTGCTCACCGGCGTCCCGACGCTCACCGCCGAGGAGGTCCTGCGGGTCCGCCGCGTCGTCCTCGAACTCGTCCACGACCACGGCTGGCTCGGCGGCTAGATGTTTTCCCGCCCGTCGTGCGGGCACACGAACGGGCATGAAGGCTGTTACCTGGCACGGCAAGCGTGACGTCCGCGTCGACGAGGTCCCGGACCCGCGGATCGAGGAACCCACGGACGCCATCGTCCGCATCACCTCGACCGGCATCTGCGGCTCCGACCTGCACCTGTACGAGGTGCTCGGGCCGTTCATGGGGGAGGGCGACATCCTCGGCCACGAGCCGATGGGCATCGTCGAGGAGGTCGGCTCCGGTGTCACGAACATCAAGCCGGGCGACCGGGTCGTGGTGCCGTTCAACATCTCCTGCGGCCACTGCTTCATGTGCGACCAGGGCCTGCAGTCGCAGTGCGAGACCACCCAGGTGACCGAGAAGGGCAAGGGCGCCGCGCTGTTCGGCTACACCAAGCTCTACGGGCAGGTGCCCGGCGGCCAGGCCGAGTACCTGCGCGTGCCGCAGGCCCACTACGGGCCGGTCAAGGTGCCCGAGGGCCCCTCCGACGAGCGGTTCGTCTACCTCTCCGACGTCGTGCCCACCGCCTGGCAGGCCGTCGAATACGCGGGGATCCCGGACGGCGGCAGCGTGGTGGTGTTCGGGCTCGGCCCGATCGGGCAGATGTGCTGCCGCATCGCCGCGCACCGCGGCGCGGGCAAGGTGATCGGCGTCGACCTGGTGCCGGAGCGGCTGGCGCTGGCCGAGCGGTACGGCTTCACCACGGTGGACGCCAAGGCGGTGAAGGACGTGCCGGGCGTGGTGCGGGAGATGACCGGCGGCCGCGGCGCGGACTCGGTGATCGACGCGGTGGGCATGGAGGCCCACGGCGCGCCGCTGGGCAAGCTGACCCACCAGATGGTGGGGCTGCTGCCGGACCAGATCGCCGCGCCGCTGATGGAGAAGGGCGGCGTGGACCGGCTCGCGGTGCTGCACCAGGCCATCGCCACGGTGCGCCGCGGCGGCACGATCTCGCTGTCCGGCGTCTACGGCGGCATGCTCGACCCGCTGCCGATGATGGACCTGTTCGACAAGCAGATCCAGCTGCGGATGGGCCAGGCGAACGTGCGGCGGTGGATCGACGACGTGCTGCCGCTGGTGAGCGACGACGCCGACCCGCTCGGCGTCGAGGACCTCGCCACCCACAAGCTGCCGCTGGAGGACGCGCCGCGCGCCTACCGGATGTTCCAGCAGAAGCAGGACGGCGCGATCAAGATCCTCCTGCAGCCTTCGGCGTGACGAACGCGGCACGCGAGGATTTCCGGACAGCGGAGCGTAGCCCCGGATGATCACCCGGCTATGATCTGGCTCCCTGGGATTGTCCAGCAGCGTGGCACCCGTGTTCGATCAACTCCACTGCAGGAGCCGTACACGCATGTCCACGCCCCGGAAGCCGGACCCCTTGTCCGACCTGCCCGCAGGCCAGAGCGCCGATCAGGTCGGGATGTACCACTGGGACATCCGCGCCGCGAAGTGGACCTGGTCCTCGGAGATCCACCTGATGTACGGCTACCAGCCCGGCTCGGTCGAACCGGGGCTGGACCTGGTCACCAAGCACGGCCACCCGACCGACCGGCGCCAGCTGGCCGAGGTGTTCGACGAGGCCCGCCGCACCGGTCAGCCGTTCAGCGCGCAGCAGCGCATCCTGGCCGCGGACGAGAGCACCCGCGCGGTGGTCGTGGTCGGCGACGTCGAGGAGGAGGACGGCGAGGTCGTCGGCGTGCACGGGTACTACGTAGACCTGACCACGGCCCGGATCCGCGAGGCCGAGCAGCTGTCCGAGCTGGCGGGCGAGGCGGCCGGGCTGCAGCGGGCGATGGCCTCGCGCGCCACGATCGAGCAGGCCAAGGGCATGATCATGCTCGCGTACGGGCACGACTCGGCGGGCGCCTTCGAGCTGCTCATCCGCGTGTCGCAGCAGAGCAACGTCAAGCTGCGCGACCTGGCCGACCGGCTCGTCGAGGCCGTGCACGCGTCCGGCCAGCCGCCCGCGCAGGCCCGTGCCCACCTTGAAACGATTCTGGCGCGCTTGTCGGCCGCGGAGGACGTGTAACCGGCGAGTCTCGAGGTACCCGGAACGTGACACGGGTGAAAGGAGACATGCCGAAATGAGCACGATCACCGAGTCCGTTGACGTGAACGTCGACGTCCGCACCGCCTACAACCAGTGGACCCAGTTCGAGTCCTTCCCTGAGTTCATGGAGGGCGTCGAGGAGATCCGCCAGCTCGACGACACGCACACGCACTGGGTGACCAAGATCGGTGGCGCGAAGCGCGAGTTCGACGCGACGATCACCGAGCAGCACCCCGACGAGCGGGTCGCCTGGCGGTCCGACTCCGGCCCGAGCCACGCCGGCGTCATCACGTTCCACCGGCTCGACGACCACAAGACGCGGGTGACCGCGCAGATGGACATCGACCCCGAGGGCTTCGTCGAGCAGGCCGCCGACAAGCTCGGCATCCTGGACCGCCGCGTGCACGGCGACATGGAGCGCTTCAAGGCGTTCATCGAGAAGCGCGGCGGTCAGGAGACCGGCGCGTGGCGTGGTGACGTGGACCGTCCCGGCAGCTGATGGCCACCAAGACGCAGCGGACCGCCGCCGAGTTCGTGCCGGACAGCCGATCGCTGGACCGGCTCCGCTCGGCGGCGCTCGGCTGTCAGGGATGCGACCTGTACCGAGACGCCACCCAGACCGTGTTCGGGGACGGGCCCGCGCCGGCGAAGGTCATGATGCTCGGCGAGCAGCCCGGGGACCGCGAGGACGTCGCGGGGGAGCCGTTCGTCGGGCCGGCGGGCCGGTTGCTGGACCGGGCGCTGGAGGAGGCCGGGGTCGACCGGTCGCAGGTCTACGTCACCAACGCGGTCAAGCACTTCAAGTTCGTGCGGGCCGACCGGGGGAAGCAGCGGATCCACAAGAAGCCCTCGCGCGGGGAGATCGTGGCGTGCCGTCCCTGGCTGGTCGCGGAACTGGAGGCCGTGCAGCCCTCGGTGGTGGTCCTGCTGGGGGCGACCGCGGCTTCATCGCTGATGGGCCCGTCGTTCCGGGTCACCGCCCATCGTGGGGAGTTGCTGCCGGCGCCGGAGGAGTTCTCCGGGCGGCCGGAGCGGGTGCTGCCTACCGTGCATCCGTCGTCGGTGCTGCGGGCTCCGGATCGGGACGAGGCGTTCGCCGCGTTGGTGAAGGATTTGCGGGCTGTGCCGTCGGTGATGTGACCTGGGGTGGGCTGGGGTCGCCTCGCTTCGCATCGGCGGGGATTTTGGCTGGGCGGGCCCTTCGTTTTTCAGCGTCTTACGGTGCGGTGGGCGCGTCAAGGGCGCCTTCGGCGTCGCTGCGCGATGGGGCTTCGCCCCACCCTTGACCCGCCCACCGCACCGCAAGGGATGGCGGGGACGAAGGGGCAGGGAGGGGTTTAAGGGTCTTGGTGGGCGTTGGGTGCCTTGGGTCGCTGTTGCTTGCTCAGAAGCAAGGCCCCTCGCCTGTTGGTGAGGGGCCTCTTCGTTCGGCTGTCAGGTGTTGCGCTTGCTCAGGCCGTCGCGGATCTTGTCGATGAAACCGGCCCCGGGATCGAGGATCAGATTCATCGGCGGGCGGTCCGGCGCGGCCGGGTGCGGGCGGGTCGGCGCCATCTTCTTCGCCTTCGCCACCTTGTCACCCAGGTCGCGCAGCTCGTCCGGCGAGCAGGCGGACTGCAGCTTCGGCAGCAGGTCCTTCTCCTCGTCCTCGATGTGGTGCCGGATGTCGTCCATCAACTGGCGCATCAGCTCGTCAAACCGCGGGTCGGTCGCCGGCACGTCCTCCAGCTGCTTCATGACCTCCTCGGCCTCCGCGTGCTCCTCCAGCTCGTGGTCGGCCAGCTCGTCGCCGTTCTCCAGGTACTTCCGCGCCGCCGGGTACATGAACTGCTCCTCGGCGACCGAGTGGCGCACCAGCTCGGCGATGACGTGGTCGGCCAGGTCCCGGCGGTGCTCGGGAGTGCCCGCGCCCGCCTCCAGCTCGGTGAAGACGCGTTCGATGTGGCGGTGATCGGAGATGATCAGCGCGATCAGATCGGGTTTCTCTGCGGCAGTCATGCGACTGCGGTACCCGTACGGGTGGAACCTAACCTCACGGATGCGCGGTCAGGCGCAACGAAAAGTTGTCGAACGTCGCGGGCAGCGGGCGGCCGGGGCCGGGCTTGGGGGAGGAGTCCACTGTGTAGTCCCGGTCCCGGATCATCGTGGCCAGGACCGTCGCGCTGGTGAACAGCACCAGGTTCTTCGCCGGGCACTCACCCGGCCCCGCGCTGAACGGCACCAGCGACGGCTCCTCCTGCGCCCGCCCGTCCAGCCAGATCTCCGGCACGAAGCTGTGCGCGTAGGACAACCGGGAATCGTCGCGGTGGAACAGCGGCGCGAACACCAGCAGCCCCGTCCCCACGGGCACGCGGTGGCCGTGCCAGTCCAGCTCCTTCGTCGTGTCCCGCAGGATCGCCGGCGTCGTCGGCCACAGACGGACCGTGTCCAGCACGCACGCGCGCAGGTAACCCAGCTCGGCGCCGGACGCGAGGTCCTGCCGCGCCTTCTGCCGCTGGGCGGGATGCGTAGCGAGCAGCGCCAGGGTGCGGAAGGTGACCATTCCGGCGGCGTCGAACGCGAACAGCCAGTGCCCGATCTGGCTGGCCACCTCGTCGTCCGCCGCGAGCCCGCCGGCCAGGCTGTCCTCCGGCGCACGGGCCAGCAGCGCACGCACCCGGCCGAGGAACTCCTCCCGCAGCCTGCGCCGCCGCGGCAGCAGGTACGACCAGTTCGCCGCCAACCGCAACCGCTCCAGCAGGTCGGTCGTCGTCTGGTCGTCGCGGGCGTGGTCGCCGAACACCACCCGGCGCACCATCCGCCACCACACCGGCGCGAACGTGTCCCAGTCGAGCGGACCCGGGCCCAGCGCCGCGAACTCGTCCGCGACCTTGGCCTGCACCGACGGCGCCAGGTGGTGGGTGGGGCGGCTCGTCTCCAGCGCGCGCTCGGTCCACGCCCGGCGGCGGTCGCGTTCCGGCCCCTCGGAGATCAGCACCCCGTGCGGCTGGAACTGCGACAGCGCCTTCTTCTTCTCCAGGTTCGCCGGGGTGAACGGCTCCGGCGACTCCGCCAGCACCCGGCCGACGTCCTCGGGGGAGAGCACCAGCGCGAACGATCGGCCGGGCACCGCCAGCCGCAGCAGGCCGTCACCGTGGCGGGCCCGCAGCTTCTGCAGCGTCTGCACCGCGGAGGCGTCGGCCTGCATCTTCTCCAGCAGGGTCATGACCCGCGGCCGCCGCTTGATCACCCCGCCCGCGAGCGTGGGTCCGACCACGCCGGCGAACACCTTCGCCGTCTCCGCCACCGAGGCCGTGGGCAGTCCGTTCATCGGGTCACCAGCTCCGCGATCCGGTCCAGCGCGTGCTTCGCCTCCGGGATGTTCGCGATCATCCACGCGTGGAACATGCCGCCGTACTCCCAGTACTCCAGCGGCACACCCTGCTCCTTCGCCTTGTCGTAGAGGTTGCGCGCGTCGGCCAGCAGCACGTCGCGCGTGCCGATGAAGCAGCTCAGCGCGCCCAGCCCGCGCAGATCCCCGTTGATGGGGCTGACCAGCTCGTTGGCCGGGTCCAGGCCGCCGGCGTACAGCCGCCCGGCCTCCCGCAGGCCGGTGACGCCCAGGTACGGGTCGTGCCGGTCGTACTCGGGCAGCGCAGGGTCGGTCATCGTGATGTCCAGCCACGGCGACAGCATCACGACCTCCTTGGGCTGCGGCCTGCCCTCGTCACGCAGCGCCCGCGCCAGCACCAGCGACAGGCCGCCGCCCGCCGAGTCGCCCATCAGGACCTGGTCGCGCGGGTCGACGTCGCCCAGCACCTCCTTGTAGGTGGCGTGGATCATCGACAGCGTGTCGTCGTAGTGGCTGCCCGGCGCCAGCGGGTACAGCGGCGCGGTGACCGCGCAGCCGGTCCTGGCGATCAGCCGGGCGAAGAACTTCCAGTGGTCACCCTGGATCTGGTGCACGTACGCGCCGCCGTGGAAGTACAGGACGTGCCGGCTGGTGGCGTTCGCCCGCGGGCGCAACGTGTACACCGGGTGACCGTGCACCTCGGCGCGGTCGACGTCGACCTGCTTGCGCACCGCGGGGGGCGGCAGCGCGTTTTCCCGCTGCTGCCGCGGCCCCATGCTCTTGTGCAGCGCGTCCACGTCGGTGAACGTGCGTTTGCGCCCGGTCAGGAGCATCTCGGCGATCAGCAGTTTGGCGTGCAGGCTCGTCTTCCCGATCACCGGTTCCGGTTACCCCTGCTCCTCCGGCGCGAAACTAGACCAGGTCGCGGGGGAACCTGCGGTGCCAGTTGCGGGAGAACACCCGGTTCGCGCCCTCGTAGCCGTCCAGCGTGGCGTGCAGCACGAACTCCTCCGGCGTGCACGACAACACGGTGTGCGTCTCGGTGCGTGCTTCCCAGTCGCCGCGCGCGAACGTCATGCTCCACTTCGTCTCCCCGCGCACCGAGGCGAAGTCGTCGGCCACCGAGCTGTAGCGCTCGTAGGCGCGCCGGGAGATCTCCAGGTCGTGGTCGTCCAGGCGCACCGTGCCCGAGTCCTTCACGATCTCCAGCGCCGAGCGGTATTCCACCAGGTCACGGGACACCGTCCAGCGCTGCTCGCCCGGCTGCAGCACGGTCGTGGTCATCGGCGGCGATCCCTCGGGCTCGCCGAACACCGGCCCGGTCACCTCGTCCGACTCGCGGATCGGCCGCACCGGCAACGTCAGGGAGCTGCCGGGCGTGTGGACGGTGAGCCGCGCCGGTTCCGGGGCCGGCCACGCCAGCGGCCAGTACGAAGTGGACAGTGAGAGCCGGATGCGGTGGCCGGGCGGGAATGCCTGCGCGACACCGTTGAGTTCCAGCTCCACCTGGTAGCGCTTGCCCGGCTCCAGCGGCCGCGGCTCGTGGTTGCTGTCGCGGTGGGTCAGGTTCAGCAGGCCGTAGGTGATGCGGGTGGCCCGCCCGTCGGGGTGCACGTCGGACAGCCGCGCCGCGACCATCGCGACCGGTTTGTCCACCGACAGTTCCAGCCGCACCTTCGGCGCGCCGAGCACCTCGCACGTCTCGGTCAGCTCGTCGCCGTCGAACACCAGCGAGCCGCCGTCCTCCTCGCGCTGGTCGTAGGGCAGGTCCGGCGGGGCGTTGTAGGAGGCCCACTTGCCGGCGAACTGCCCCACCGACAGCGGCGACTCGACGTGCAGCGCGCTCTCCGGCACCTCCTCGTCCGGGCGCGCGATGCGGTGCTGCGCCAGCGGGTAGGTGCGCCAGTCGATGTGCGGCGAGGGCCACTGCGGCTCACCGACCCAGCGGCCGGGGCGCTCCTCGTAGGACGTCGACGGCGGCACGCTGTCCTGCATCCAGGTCAGCAGCATCGGCCCGTCCATCGCGCCGTTGTCGCGGTCCTTGAGCCAGTGGTCCCACCACTTCACGACCTCCTGCAGGTACCCGATCGCGGGGCCGGGCTGGCCGAGGTGCGGGTACTTGTGCGACCACGGCCCGATCAGGCCCTTGCGCGGCACGGACAGGTTGGCCAGCAGGCGGGTCACGGCGTTGGAGTAGCCGTCGGCCCATCCGCTGGAGGCGAGCACCGGCACCTGCACGTCGCTGTAGTTCTCGCACACCGAGGCGTGGCACCAGTACTCGTCGCGGCGCTGGTGTTCCAGCCAGGTGTCCACCCACGGGCCGACGCCCTCGGCGCGTTCCAGCCACATGTCGCGCCAGCGCTCGCCGACCAGCGCCGGGTCGGGCGGCAGGGTGCTGTAGGCGAACATCGTCCCGGCCTCGCCGAGGTTGTCCGACAGCATGCAGCCGCCCATGTAGTGGAAGTCGTCGGAGTAGCGGTCGTCGGTGAACGACGAGATGACGATGGCACGCAGGCTGGGCGGTTTCCGCGCGGCCACCTGGAGCGCGGCGAACCCGCCCCAGGAGATGCCCATCATGCCGGTGCGGCCGTCGCACCACGGCTGGTCGGCGATCCAGGCCAGCACGTCCTCCGCGTCCTGCTGCTCCTGTTCGAGGTACTCGTCGGCCAGGACGCCCTCCGACTCACCCGTGCCCCGCAGGTCCACGCGCACGCAGGCGTAGCCGTGGCCGGCGAGGTACGGGTGGTGGACGGAGTCCCGGACGGCGGTCAGGTCCCGCTTGCGGTACGGGATGTACTCGAGGATCCCGGGGACCGGTTCGTCGTCGGCCGACACCGGCCGCCAGATCTTCGCGGCCAGTCTCGTGCCGTCCGACACCGGTATCCAGACGTGCTCTTCCTGAGTGATCTCGTACGGCAGGGAGCGGACCTCCCGCATATCCGATCAAACCTCCTCGAACTCGAACTTCAGCGAGTCGATGGTGCGCTGGTACTTGTCCTTCAGCTCGGCTTCGCTGTCCGCGCCGACGTAGACGAAGGCGAGTTCGAAGCTGTAGCTGTCCTGGGCGTCCATTTCGGACAGGCGCTGGCCCTCGGCGGGCACGATGTCGACCTCGACGCCCGGGATGTCCCGCTGCAGCTGCTGGATCTCCTCCTCGGTGGGGATCCGCTTGACGACGCCGTCTTCGAAGCGGCGGTGGTACCACTTGGCCGCGATCTTGTACTTGCCCTTGTCGTGCGGCATGTTCGGGCGGCGGCCGAGGCCGAGCTCGATCATGTTGTAGTGGTCGGGCACGCCGTCGACGTCTTCGAAGATCTCCGCGTGCGACTGCGAGTGCCGCGGGTTGATCTCCAGCAGTTTCACGTCGCCGGTTTCGGGCTGGCAGAAGAACTCGATGGAGAACGTCGAGTTGTTCAGACCGATCTGCTCGATGACCTCCTTGGAGACGTCGAGCATCTTCTCCACGATCGGCGCGGGCAGCTGTGAGGGGTACTGGTGGCGCAGGAACGACGAGCTGTCCGGGTAGTTCAGCGAGTCCAGCGCGCCGTAGACGACGACCTCGCCGTCGTGGACGTAGCCCTCGGTGGCGGCCTGCTGCCCGGTCATCTCCTCTTCGGCGAGCGCGGCGAGCGCTCCGGCGTCGGCGATCTCCGGCGGGATGTCGACGCCGGTCACCTGGTCCAGGATGTACTGGAACGGTTTGCCGACGCGCCCGATGCCGGCGCGGATCTCCTCGACGGCCTCGGTGAAGTCGTCCTCGTCCTTGACGTGGAAGGCCAGCTCCGAGGAGAACGACTTGACCGGCTTGAGCCACATCGGGAACGACAGGCCCTCCGGCGGTTTGGGGTCGCCGTCGAGGTCGACCAGCGCGAACTTCGGGATCGCGTCGGTGGCCTTCTGCTGTTCGAGGCGGCTCCAGTACTTGTGCTCGCACTTGAGCACGCCTTCGAGGTTCGGGGTGGGCAGGCCGAAGCGGCGGCCGAGGATCGGGACCATCGTGGTCACCGGGAAGTCCCAGTAGCCCACCACGGCGCCGATTTCGCCGTCGAAGGTCTCCAGTTCGGTCACGGCTCTGTCGATCAGGTCGGCGATGGGGATCTCGCCCTCCTGCACGTCCGCCTGCGTGAGGAGCTGGTGGTAGCGGTAGTTCTCCGCCCCCGGCACGCGTCGCAGGGTACGCAGGTTCGCGTCGTCGAGTCCCAGCACGAAGATGTTGGTTTCGCTCACCACGAGTTGATCCCCGTTGTCGGGAATCGGTAAACACCGGCGGGTGACGGGGGTAACCTCGCGACGTGCCCGATCTCAGCGAGTACCGGCGGAAACGCGATCCGCAGCGGACGCCGGAACCGATGCCCGACCGGGTGGTGCCGAAGGGTGACGACGACGTGTTCGTGATCCAGGAGCACCACGCCCGCCGGCTGCACTGGGACGTGCGTTTCGAGCGTGACGGGGTCCTGGTTTCGTGGGCGGTGCCGAAGGGGCTGCCGCAGCGCCCCGGACCGCCCCGGCTGGCGGTGCACACCGAGGACCACCCGCTGGAGTACGCGACTTTCGAGGGCGAGATCCCGAAGGGCGAGTACGGCGGCGGGAAGATGTTGATCTGGGACCGCGGCACGTACGAGGTGCTGCACTGGAACGACCACAAGGTCGAGGTCGACATGCACGGTTCCCGGGTGCGGGGCCGGTTCCTGTTCGTGAACAGCCACAAGGCGGATTCCCGGGACTGGCTGGTGCGCCGGATCGACAGGGGTAGCGGCGAGGAGCTGCCGGAGTTCGTGAAGCCGATGCAGCCGCGACCGGGTTCGCTGCCACCGGACGAGGACGGCTGGGCGTACGAGTTCCGCTGGCAGGGGGAGCGGGTGCAGGTCCGGGTGGAGGGCGGCAGGATCACGGTGCGTGACCGGACGGGCGAGGACGTCACCGTGTTGTTCCCGGAGTTGCGCACACTGGGCGAGTCGCTGGGGGCGACGGAGGTCCTGCTGGACGGGGAGCTGATCGTGCTGGAGGAGGGCAGGCCCAGTCGGAAGGCGCTCAAAACGAGGGTGACGGCGGAGCCCCGATCGGTGAAACGACTGGCCGAGCGCTCCCCGGTGCTGTTCCTGCCGTTCGACGTGCTGCACGTGGATGGGAAGTCGCTGCTGGACCAGCCGTACCGGAAGCGCCGGGCGAGACTGCGGAAGCTGAAACTGGCCGGAGAGTACTGGCGAACGCCGGATTCCTATGACGGCGGCGGGGCGGACGTGCTGGCGGCCAGCCTGGCGAACGGCCTGGGCGGAGTGACCGCGAAGCGCCTGGATTCGGTATATGAGGCCGGAAAACGAAGCGAGGCCTGGCGAACGATCGCCAAGTAGCAGCAACCCCCACCACAAATGCCGCCCGGCAACGAAACAAGACGGACCACCCCACCCCACAACCGCCACCCGGCAACTACGCCCAGACCACCCCACAACCGCCAGCCGGCAACGTAAAAGCAAGCGACTACCCCAACCAGACCTCCCCCGCCCCCGATCCACAGCCGATCTTTAGTCGCCGACCAGGGTTGTCAAGGCACGCTTTCCCGCCTTGACAACCCTGC